>JBOHIT010000708.1:0-4062 GCA_050726155.1 Bradyrhizobium sp. | reverse complement strand
AACCGCATCTCGATCTTCTTGCGCTCACGTGCCGAACTGATAAGCTTGCTTGAACGACCGTTTTTGGCGGATTTTGTTGCAAAAGTCGGCTGTGACCGATGATGTCGTTCGGGTGTTTCACTTAGGGCGACGGGGTTTGGTCCCCCGAACCCGACGCTCTCTACACAACTGTACGCTACGCAATACAGAGAACCTGAGCGGGCGGCGGTCGCGCAACGAGCGATGCGAGCCGCCGCAGGTTCTGAGCGATGGCGGCCAGAACAAACTCATCCTGGGCGCCTCGTGGACCACGCAGTCGAAGTCGGCCGAGCTTCAGGATGCGCTTCAGGTGCGCAAACCGCATCTCGATCTTCTTGCGCTCACGTTGCGTCGCCTCGAAGCCCTCGATGCCAGCGAACGACCGAGCAACGTCGCGGGCGTGCTCATGTATGTCGCGCGGGATCTTGCGCGATGGTTCTTTTGGACAGCACTGCGGTTTGAGCGGGCATACATCGCAGTCGAGCTTGCTCGCACGATACAGAAGTGTCTTACCCTCGTGCACGGTGCCGCTCGTTCCGAGCCGCTTTCCTCCCGAGCAGTGGTAGATGTCGCTGGTCGGATCATATCGAAAGTCGCTGCGCGAGAAGGTGCCATCATCCCGCTTCGACTTGTCGAACACAGGGATATGGGGCGCGATGCCCTTCTTCTCGACCAGCCAATTCAGCATCGGAGCGGCCCCGTAAGCGGTATCGCCGACAAGCCGCTCCGGCTTGAGACCAAAGCGCTCCTCTGTTCGCTCGATCATGGTCTTCGCCGCGCCGACCTCGGCCTGGCGGATGGAGTGGGAAGCCTCGACGTCAACGATAACGCCGAACTTCACGTCGATCAGGTAGTTGTCGGAGTAAGCAAAGAATGCCGGCCCCTTATGAGCGCCGGTCCACTGGGCCGCGGGATCGGATGGCGAGCCGAACTTCGGGACAACGTCGCTGGCAGCACCCCACGCCGTATCATCGAGGGTTGCCAGCTACTCCTTCACTGCGCGGCTGGACCTCGCCGGATCGCGATCCCTGCGCCAATCCTGTCCTGCGATCGAACGCTGCTTGTTGGCGTCGGCTTGGATCAGGCTCGCATCGACGGCAAAGCCTTCGCCACCACCGGCCGTGATGCACGCCTCGACAACCTGTTCCAACATGCGGCGAAAAACATCCCCTTCGCGAAAGCGCTCGTTGCGGGCACGCGAGAATGCCGAATGATCCGGGACAGCATCCTCGATACCAAGCTTGCAGAACCAGCGATAAGCAAGGTTCACCTGCACTTCACGGCAGATCAGCCGCTCCGAGCGGATTGCAAACACATACCCCACGGCCAGCATCCGGATCATCAGTTCCGGATCGATCGACGGGCGACCTATGGACGAATAATGAAGTGTTAGTTCACTGCGAAGCCAGGACAGATCGAGCGCGGCGTCGATCTTCCGCACCATGTGATCTTCGGGACCGCATCACCAAGACGAAACTCGTAAAACAGTTGACCTTGGTCACTCTTCAGACCGCCCATCATGGATCGACCTCGCCGAGAATCGCGTCAACACAACGGAATTACGTTTCGTCGCCAGCCTCAACCGACTTTTGCAACAAGATCGGCGCAAAGCGGTCATTCGCCACGAGAACCGAACCCGCGCGGATCGGCGATGCGGGCGTCGCGGATCGCGACGTGCGTTTCCCGCTGCAGAGCGTGGAGGTCCTGGTGCGTCAGACGAATTTCGGCTTTCGGCCGGTGATTGGCCTCCGCCGCTAGATTTCCCCACCCTCGCTCAAGATCGTCCGAGACGACGGCAATCCTGGCGTTGGCGGTTCGCCGGTCGGTCGTCTTCAGTGACAGCCAGATCTCGGTCCTACCGACCAAAGCGCGGTAGCGCGCCGGCACCTTCTTCCGGATCCAGTAGACCTTTTGCCGTTCGCCTTCTTAGGGCGGAAGGGTGTAGGCATCTTCGTCGTTCCCATGATGTAGACCCTCGGTGTAGAACCGACGGCTCAAGGAACAAGCGCACAGGCCGCAGCTCGCGATCGAGCGCGGCGTCTTAAATCTTGCCGATAAGGCCCAAAAGCGCATCGCTTGCTGACCTGTGAGCTCAGTCAAGAAGCTGTGACCGTTTGAGCCAGCGTTCGGCTCGAGAGCAGCGAAGGGCTCTCGGACGCCGCAGGAGCGAACAGGAATTTTCGCATGGCCTCGGGGTCGTTCTTACGGGCACGGAGCAACGCCAGGTCGTTGCCGAGACGATCCTCTTCGCTGAAATTGAATACCAGCCGCAGGCTTTCGCTGGAAGTCCGAGTGTCAGGCTGTAAGGCCGATTGGTGATGTCGCGAACCGCATCGTGATTGTAGACGATGGTCTCGCCGGTTCTGAAAATGCGCCAACGCGATCACCGACGGTGTGACCGACGGCAATCATGTCGTCGAGCACGCCGAACTGTTCGAGCGCGGGCAGTATCGACCGGGCATAGGAAATCGCACGCGGCGCCATCAGAAGCGTCGGCGGTGGTGTTAAACGAATTTGTCTGGGCATTTTCGCTGTGTCCTTGTCGAGGACACGTGAGTTCTCCGAGGACGTTGCTTCTAGAAATTTTGCCGTTCTTAAGGACACAAACTCGAATGGGCTCGAATGATCCGAGGAAAACAAGCTGTTCCGCGAAATAAAATCGAAAGCTTCGAGATGGCACGGGTGTTGCTCATGTTCAGGGAGCAGCAACGCCCTCTTAGGCAATCACTCAATGCTGCATTGCGAGATAGGGATGAAACCGTACTTAACTCTCCATCAGGCTGCGAGCGCGCAGCGCTACTACAGCGAGCGGATGTGGTGCGAAGACACCTTCTACAGTCTGCTCACCAGTCATGCGACCGAGCGGCCTGATGCCGTGGCGCTGCAGGATGCTCGCCAAGCGCTGACGTGGGGCGAGCTCAAGCGTTGGACGGGCGGTGTTGCGGCAGATCTGCGCGAATACGGGCTGGTCCGCGGCGACCGCGTGATGATGTGGTTGTCAAACCGCATCGAAGCGGTCGTCATGTTCCTCGCCTGCGCGCGTGAAGGGATCGCCTGCAACCTCTCGGTTCACAAGACCTACACATGCGCCGAGGTCGGCGATCGTCTCAACACGCTGTCGGCGCGGGCGCTTCTGACCGAAGACGGTTGGGGGATCGACCGTGCGACCATCGACTACGGCTGGTTTCTATCCGGAGATCTTGGCGTCATGGACGCCAAAGGCAATCTCCGCATCGAGAGGCGCCTCAAGGACCTGATAATCGGTGTCGGCCACAACATCTATCCGTCGCACTGGCTTCTTTCTTACTTATCGCGGCCATGCGGACAGCCAACGTGCGTGGCACACGCTTTGCTAACCGCCAAAAATAGTCACTTGGGGAGGGTTACATGAAGAGTTGGTCGGCAATCGTTGGGGCTCTGATCTTAAGTTCGCTATCGATGGATGTATTGGCTGATACGTACCCGTCAAAGCCGATACGGTTGATTATCCCATTTGCTGCGGGTGGCCCGACAGACGCGCTTGGGCGAACGTTCGCTAAGGAGCTCGGGGAAGTACTTGGACAAACGGTCGTCGTCGAGAATAGAACTGGCGCGGGCGGAAACATTGGAACGGACGCCGTCGCCAAGTCCCCTCCAGACGGTTATACGCTCGGCTTCGGCACGAATGGACCGCTCGCAGGCAATGTCACGCTCTTCAAGTCGCTGCCTTATGATCCGACCACGGCATTCGCCCCAATCACCCGCATCGCGTTCGTATCGAACTTAATCGCAGTGCATCCTGGTCTGGGTGTGAAAACGTTGAGCGAACTGATTGAGCTGATTCGAAGAGAGCCCAACAAGCACAATTTCGCGCACGGAGGCTCGGGCACTACACAGCATCTCGGCGGAGAGCTGTTCAAGTCGATGGCGCAGCTGCAGATGAGCGGTGTGGCTTATCGTGGCGAAGGGCCCGCGCTTAATGACGCTATTGCGGGTCATGTCCCGATCATCTTTTCGAGTCTTGCAACCGGCATCCCCATCGTGCAGTCGGGTCACCTCATCGTG
>JBOHIT010000707.1:0-8784 GCA_050726155.1 Bradyrhizobium sp. | reverse complement strand
TCGCCGCTCTGTCTTGCTCGGTGGATTGGCGCTTTCCCTTGGCGCCGGCAACGCGCGGGCACAGGCCTCTGCCGAGGAGAGTCTTTCGACACTCCTGAAGGAGCGGGTGGATGTCGGGCGCGAAACCACCGGGCTGGTTGCCGTCGTCCTCGATGGCGGCCGGCGCATCGATGCCGCCTACGGTCGCTCCGACTCCGCTGACAACCGTGTGCTCGATGCCGACAGCGTTTTCGAGATCGGATCGATCAGCAAGGTTTTTACCGCGCTGCTGTTTGCCGACATGGTGGTGCGTGGCGATGTGTCTCCCGGCGATCCCGTGGCCAAATTCCTGCCGGCGAACGTTCGCATGCCCGAATTCGATGGTAAACCGATCACGCTGCTCGATCTTGCGACCTATATGTCAGGCCTGCCGCGCATGCCTTCGAATTTCGCGCCGAAGGACAAGAGCAATCCGTTCGCCGATTACACGGTCGAGAATCTCTACGCTTTCCTGGCCGACCACCAGCTGCGCTTCGCGCCGGGTACACATTACGAATACGCCAATCTGGGTTTCGGTCTG
The DNA here is from genome assembly GCA_050726155.1 of Bradyrhizobium sp. GTDB lineage: Bacteria > Pseudomonadota > Alphaproteobacteria > Rhizobiales > Xanthobacteraceae > Bradyrhizobium. Next base: position 8,225 of record JBOHIT010000707.1, on the reverse strand, counting down.
CTCGGTCATGTGTTGGCGCTCCGCGCCGGCATGGGTTACGAGGAACTCGTGATCTCCCGCATCTGTGCACCGCTTGGCATGGACGATACGCGGATCACGCTGTCGGGTTCGATGCAGTCGCGGCTGGCGCGCGGACACAACTCCACCCTCCAGCCCGTGGCGAACTGGGACATCCCCTCACTTGCCGGCGCCGGCGCGCTCCGCTCAACCGTGAATGATCTGTTCAAATTCCTGGAAATGGCCCTTGGCACCAGGCCGTCGCCGCTAGCGTCGGCCATGGCCATGACGCTGGGCGAGCGCCACCCGACCGAGCGGCCGCGCATAGACGTCAGCCTTGGCTGGTTCCTGAGTTCCAGCCACCAGGATGAGATCGTCTGGAAGGACGGCGGCACCGGCGGCTATGCCACGTTCATCGGGTTCTCGACGAAATCCCGCCGAGCCAGCATCTTGCTGTCCAACACCGCCGACTACGGGCCGAACCTCAGGCTCGGTGTCCATCTCGTCAATTCTGCCTACGCGCTACCCAAGCTGCGCCGGGCGGTGCCGGTCGATCCGGCGGTGCTTGCAAGCTATGCCGGCCGCTACATGCTGGCCCCGACCTTCGTGCTGACGGTCCGCGCCGACGGTGGCCGGCTGTTCGTCGAAGCAACGGGGCAGCCGGAGTATGAGGTGTTCGCCGAGGACGACACCAATTTCTTCTATCGCGTGGTCGACGCCCAGATCACCTTCGATCGTCCCGACAATGGCGCGCAGCCGCTGACGTTGACGTTGCACCAGAACGGCAGGGGTCGGCCGGGACGGCGGCTGCAATGATCCGGTATTGCGCTTTCGGCTAACTCAACTTGAACAGCGTCTGCAAGAAGTCGCTCACCGCCTTGCGCGCTTCCGCGGCGGTCGTCGGGTTGCCGCCGACATGCGGGTTGAGTTCGATGCAGGCATCTTTGTAGCTGAACGGCGCCTTGGTATCGGCATTCACCAGCACGCCGCCGTCGCCCTCCCTGAGCTTGCAATTGCGCGCGGTCTGCGCGTTGGTGGAGACCGTCGTCGTGCTGACGCCGAGCAGGCCGGAATCGAAGCCGTGCTGGGAGTCCGGATATTCGGTCAGTACCACGTCGCGCTTGGCTTCCTGCAGCCGCGCCAGATACGCCTTGCAGCTTGCAACCGGGTTATAATCGTCGGGCGTGCCGTGATAGATCCGGATCGGACGCGCCGCGATGTCGGTATCGGTGGCGTAGGTCGTCGAGCAGTCCGGGTAGAACGGAATGTAGGCGGCGAACTGCGCGCCGGATTTGTTCCAGAGTTTCTGGAAGCGATCGAGGCTGGCGTAGAGCGCGGCCTGTCCGCCGCGCGAAAATCCCATCAGCACGATGCGGTCGGGATCGACGCGCGGATGCTTGGCCAGAATCTCCAGCGAGCGGTAGATGTCGACAATGAAATTGAGCCGCCCGAGCAGGGCCTGGTTCGGGCCGACCGCGGTCAGGCCGCGGCCGGAGAAGCCGTCGATCACGAAGGTCGAAATGCCCATGGCGTTGAGATGCCGGACCCACGGATCCATGCCGGCGCCGACGCCGCTCGAACCGTGCATCAGCACCACGACGGGCAACTTTCCCGCGCCTTGCGCGATGCGGAACTCGCCGGCGACGCTGACCTGCTTGCCGTTGGCGTCGCCGGTCAGGAATTGCTGGTCCGAAATCGTCAGCGACGGGATCGCGTAGATTTCGGTGCGCGCAGCGACATCTCTCGGAATCGATTGCGCGTTGGTTTCGAGGCAGCTCAGTAAAATCCCGGTGAAAAAGATCGCCGCCGTGACGACGAAGCGCCAGTCCCTGAGCATCGGTCTCTCCCTTGTGTTTTTGTTGCCCCAAATAGACCAAGCGTTGCGCGGCCTGTCAAATCCGTTCGTTCAACGGATTCAAGGTGTTAGCCGGGCGGGCGATATGACCGGCCTGGCCACATGCAGGTTTCGCAGCGGCTCCGGTCAGTTCTGCAGTGGCGCGTTTCAGCCATCCTTAAGGCATTTGTCCGCAGGATTTGCCGGTGGGAATGGCTTCAGGGATCGCAGGTGTCGTTCAAATTCGTACCCCATGGGGCGATCAGGTCACCCAGCCAGCTGGCACTGGCATCCTATTGGGACCGGCTTGCCGCGGGCCGCCGTTTCCCGGCCTTCACCGAGTTGAAGGTCGACCTAGGCATTCACGACCCGAAGCAACTGGTCGCTTGGAATGTCGAAGGCGAAGGCCGCTTGCGGAAATTCCGTGCACTCTATCAGGGCGAAAACGTCGCCGAGGCCTTCAATTCCGCGTGGGCCGGAAAGACCATGGAGCAGGTCGTTCCGATGTCGCTGCGGCGAATAACACTCGATGCCGCCAAGGAATGTGCGACGAGCGGCTGTCCCGTTTACATGATTTTTTCGACGATCGATGCGAATGACACGCGGGTCGACTGCCAGAGGCTCCTGCTGCCGTTCGGACGCGATGAAACGAAGGTCGAGCAGATGCTTGCCTCGCTTCAACTGACCGTCACGCAGGGGCGAAGCAGGGTACTCAACCATTTCGAGATGCAGGCCGATGTGTTGCTTGAAGGCAAGATCAAGCCCGGCTTCACCGCGGCGAAGGTTGAGCCTGCTGCTACCGGAGCCACCGGCGGCAACAAGCGCAGGGCGGCGCGCCGCGACGTCAGACGATCGGCCAAGATCAGTTTCGCCCGGCAGAGCATGACGTGCACGGTGCGCAACGTCTCGGCGACGGGCGCGGCGATCGAAACCGCCAACCTTGCCGCGATTCCGGACAGCTTCAAGCTGGTGTTGGAAATGGAAACCGCGGCGCGGCGCTGCGCCGTGGTCTGGCGCAAGGAAAAGCAGATCGGCGTCGAGTTCAGGTAATTCTAACTCGGCTTCTTCCCGATCCGCCCGAGATGGGTGAACGTGAACCCGGTGGAATATTTCAGCCCGTAGCCCAGCGCGCGATCGAAGCCGATATGGGCGAGCCAGATCATCGCGATCGACAGCACCAGAGGCTCGGCCGTGGCAAAGCCCACGGTCATCAGCGCCATCGGCACCATGTAGGTGTGGGCGGCGTTGTAGAGCATCGCGCCGAAGCGCGGTCCGAAGAAATAGGCAGCGAAGCTGAGGTCGGGCGCCAGGAACAGGGCGGCATAGACCCACCACGATCCGTCCCAGACCCAGTAGAGCAGCGTCATCCCCAAAAACAGCGCCAGGCCTTCCAGCCTGAGCATGGTTCGCAGGCCCCCGGTAACAGCCCCGGCAGGCTCGGCGGTCGCAGTATCCGTCAATTGCATCCCCTAATGCGGTGGGTGCGGATATAGGTGCAATTACCGGCGGTACCAGAGGCGGGAAGGGTGTTTCCGGTTCGGAAAAGGCCGTGTTAGAACGCCTTCAAATCGGGACCAAAGACGGGCGGAAATCGACATGAAGGATATCCTGGACACCCTCGAGGAACGCCGCGCCGGCGCCAAGCTCGGCGGCGGCGAGAAGCGCATCGAGGCGCAGCATGCTCGCGGAAAATTGACCGCGCGCGAGCGCATCGAATTGCTGCTCGACAAGGGATCGTTCGAGGAATTCGACATGTTCGTCGAGCACCGCTCGGTCGAATTCGGCATGGAAAAATCCAAAGTGCCGGGCGACGGCGTCGTCACCGGCTGGGGCACGGTCAACGGCCGCAAGACCTTCGTGTTCGCCAAGGATTTTACGGTGTTCGGCGGCTCGCTGTCGGAGACCCACGCGCAAAAGATCGTCAAGATCCAGGACATGGCGATGAAGGCGAGGGCGCCGATCATCGGGCTCTATGACGCCGGCGGCGCGCGCATCCAGGAAGGCGTCGCCGCGCTTGCGGGCTATTCCTACGTGTTCCGCCGCAACGTCATAGCGTCCGGCGTGATCCCGCAGATCTCCGTCATTATGGGTCCCTGCGCCGGCGGCGACGTCTATTCGCCGGCCATGACCGACTTCATCTTCATGGTGAAGAACACGAGCTACATGTTCGTCACCGGTCCCGACGTCGTCAAGACCGTCACCAACGAGGTGGTTACGGCCGAAGAACTCGGCGGCGCTTCCGTGCACGCCACGCGCTCCTCGATCGCCGACGGCGCGTTCGACAACGACGTCGAGACGCTGTTGCAGATGCGCCGGCTGATCGACTTCTTGCCCTCCAACAACACCGACGGCGTGCCGGAATGGCCGAGCTTCGACAATATCGAACGGCTCGACATGTCGCTGGACACGCTGATCCCCGACAATCCGAACAAACCCTACGACATGAAGGAATTGATCCTGAAGGTCGTGGACGAGGGCGACTTCTTCGAAATCTCGGAGACGTTTGCCAAGAACATCGTCACGGGATTCGGCCGCATCGCCGGCCGCACCGTCGGCTTCGTCGCCAACCAGCCGATGGTGCTGGCGGGCGTGCTCGACTCTGACGCGTCGCGCAAGGCCGCGCGCTTCGTTCGTTTCTGCGACGCCTTCAACATCCCGATCGTGACCTTCGTCGACGTGCCGGGCTTCCTGCCGGGCACCGCGCAGGAATATGGCGGCCTGATCAAGCACGGTGCCAAGCTGCTGTTTGCCTATTCGCAATGCACGGTGCCACTGGTGACGGTCATCACCCGCAAGGCCTATGGCGGCGCATTCGACGTGATGGCGTCCAAGGAAATCGGCGCCGACATGAACTACGCCTGGCCAACCGCGCAGATCGCGGTCATGGGCGCCAAGGGCGCGGTCGAAATCATCTTCCGCGGCGACATCGGCGATTCCGATGCGATCGCCGCTCGCACCAAGGAATACGAAGACCGCTTCCTGTCACCCTTCATCGCCGCCGAACGCGGCTACATCGACGACGTCATCATGCCGCACTCGACCCGCAAACGGATCGCGCGGGCGCTGGCGATGCTCAGGGATAAGAAGGTCGAGATGCCGGCGAAGAAGCACGACAATTTGCCGCTATAGTCAAGAAATCAGGCGCTGTGATCGAACGATCTTGCTCAAGCGGCCGCAACCGAAGCGGTCTATCTTGGTCCACTTGGATGTTCGGCATCGCGTGGGCCTTGATGGCGATGTCCAACTCCTCACCGGCGCTCGCACAAGACAAGCGCTTGGCCAAGACGACGAGAGCAGACCATGATGTTGTGATTCTGGGATATGGCCGGTCTAAACCGAATTGCGAAAGCGCCGATCCGCCTGCGCTCTACTTGGACAAGCCGCCCGATCACGGTGCCTTATGTTTTCGTACGAATGACGTCAAAATAAACGAAGCAATCGTAGGCAACCTGACGCACTGTATCGGACGCATCATTCGTGGAGTCGTAGTCGTATATCTGCCGCGATGGAAATATGTTGGCTCTGATGAAGCTAGATACACCGTGATTTTCCCACAAGCGCGCCACGGTGTTCATGTCGACCTAACCGTTCTACCGGGCCAACCGAGTTCGCCGGGCGTAGTGCAGACGGATCCTGGCGGTCCGTATGAATCTCCCCAATTACCGGGGCCCATACCGGCCTGCACGTCGTTGGTATCCTAGATCCGTAGGGTGGGTTAGCGAAGCGTAACCCACCATCTTTCGTCACCGCATCGGCAATTGATGGGCCGAAGCCGCCGATGTCGGAAGTCCATCCTGGCTTCCAAGGTGGCGATCGCCGGCGGCGGCGTATTGTTGCTCGTGGCGATGCTCGGCCCGTTCGGAGCCAACCACGTCGCCGCACTCGGATCGATTGCTATGGTGCTCGGCGGAATCGTATCGCTAGGACCGAACCTCAGCTCGTCAAAGCTGGTCCCTCCGTCGGCAGGTCGTTGAATGGCGCCGTCGGCTCGCCGTCGATCACAACAGCCGCATCGGGGATCGGCGTCGGGCGGCTGTGCTGGAACGACGCCGGGCTGAAGGCACGCAGGCCGTCGATCAGGGCGAGTACGCGTTTCCGCGATTCCAAAAATTCCATGTCGTCGTCCTTCCCGAGTGGCTTTGTCGGGTTGAAACAGCCGATGCTGGATAGATACAGCTTTGGCGGATGGCCGGGATGGATCAGGATCGCGGTTCGGTTGCCGGTCGCCAGCAGCAGCAAGCCCGGCATCGGCTGCACCGCCGGTGTGCGCGTGTTCGTGGAAAAGCCGATGGTCCGGTATTTCCTGCCGAAATGCGTCGAAAGCGGATAATGCCCGGCTTTGATCCGCGTGGCTCGCTGGTGCACATTGTCACCCGGTCCCTTGCACTCGCAGAAATGCCCGAACAGGTTGGCGACCGCGACACCGTCGCGATGGACCTGGTAGCTGGAATAGGTGCGGGTGACGCGCCTGTGCGTCTGTAGTCCGAGACGTTTGACGTGAAGCTCCCAGCCATGGCCTGTGATCGGCATCTTGCGTCTCCGTCATCGTGTTCGGCGTCGGCCGAAATCCGCAGTCGTGGCGCCTCTAACGTCCGTCGGTAGACCAGTGCGGCGGATCGGTCGTGTGCTTGGTAACGCCGTAGGTCTTGCCGACCCTGCGCAGATCGGCATTGAAGCCGTTGCGCGGCGTGCTCGAAATCGTCACGACAGTACCGCTATTGTTCTTGATCGCGAGCTTGCCGGTCCATTTGATCGACATGTCGATGGCGCGGCCTTCGGAATGCCGGGACTTGAGCGCGGGCTGGAACGCAATGCCATAGCCGTTCACCATGGCGGTGGCCGCCTTGCGGGATGCCGTCAGGTCGGCGGCACCCCCCGCCGTGCGATGGACCCATGCGATGTTGACGCCGGCTTTCGCCGGCACGTTTTGCGGGTTCCGCGTCTGCTTGTGAATGCGCCAGGCAAAATGCATGAGGTGGGCCCGCTGTTCCGGGCGTCGCGTCGAATTGACCGAGACATTGGCGCCGGCCGCCTTCATCGCCGCGATGAAAGCCTCGCAGCCGGGCCGGAAATCATCGCCCAGCGCACTGGTGGTTTTCCCATCGGGAAACCGCGCGACCCATTGCGCGCCGCTAGGTTCTTTTGCAGCTGGCGGCATCGTCGACCTCCATGTGCTATCCAAGAGACCCGACAAACACTGCACCCCTATCACGGAAAACGGCAGCAGCACGTGAACTGGCTCTCACTTGCGCATTCAAAATACACGCTATGATACGTTAGTAAAGATGAATAAGCTTCAGGTAGTGGGCGTATTCGAACCCCGCTGACTTACCAATAGGCACTGTTTCGATATCGCTCCGCTCGATGTTGCCGACATCGCCATGAGCGCCATTCCGGCCGCCTTGCCTTCGCGAGACCCAAGGCGTAGGGGAGGCGGCGATGATCACGCTGCGCGACAGACAATCTTATTAAGCCGCCGGTCTGGAATCCGATGACTGAACCCGACCCGACCGACGAGATTTCACGGATCGAAGCGCAGCTCGAAGAGCTTGCCGAAGCCGCCGAGCGATGCCGGAAGTTCATCCTGACTTCCAAGGTCGCGATCGCCGCCGGCGTCGCCTTGTTGCTCGTGGTGGTGCTCGGCCTGCTCGGATCCACGGCGGCGCTCGCATCGATCGCGATGATGCTGGGCGGCATTGTCTCACTGGGATCGAACGTCAGTACGTTGCGGCAGACGGAGGAAGCCATCGCCTCCGCTGAATTGCTCCGTTCGGACCTGATCAGCGGGATCGAGTTGCGGGTGGTGGCTGACGCGCCGATGAAGCTCGCGTAATGCCGGTCACACCGACACGACGTTGTGAGTGCTTGACGGCTGTTTCCTGATTGAGGCCGCGTGGTATCAGGGTCCGGGCTTTAAACGTGCGAGACGCAGCCGTTGGGCTGGAAAGAGCATCATGACGAAACGTCGTTTGATAGATTGTTTGGGACTTGCCGCGATCCTCGTCGGCCTGGCGTGTGCACCCGCGGTCGCCGATGAGGCCGTTGATGTCGGTGGCTCACGCGCCATATTGATCAAGCCGAAGGCGCCGCGCGGCAGCGTGATCCTGATGCCGGGCGGCAACGGCGCCATTCGCGCTGACGACCAGGGCGGAATCCACGGCCTCACTGGCAATCAACTTGTTCGCACGCGTCATGCCTATGCCGCGCGCGGGCTCGCGGTGCTCGTCACCGACGCATCGACCGATCTCGGCAGCGCCGTTCAATACATGGCCGCGATCAAGCGGCCGGTGACGGTGATCGGCACCAGTCGCGGCACGTTGCGCGCCGCGCAGGGCATCGCGCGTGGCGCGAGACCGGACGCGCTGGTGCTGACATCGGGATTCCTCAGTACGGA
>JBOHIT010000706.1:0-6354 GCA_050726155.1 Bradyrhizobium sp. | reverse complement strand
CTATAAGCCGTAAAGCCATTGCGCAGGGAATGTCGGATGTCCTCCGCTGCCCTGTATGCTCGTGGGCGCACTTCCTTGTGCACGTTGCTCACGAGATCGCGGGTGCAGCGCGCATCCGGCATTCCCTGCGCCCTCTGAATTTTCGAGGGCGAAACTATTTCCGAAAGCTTCGGGCGCATCGCGCCGCGAGAGCGCGAAGTCGTGTCCTCGGTTGTTTGAAATGTGAATCGGGAAATGCGCCACCGTCATTGCGAGGAGCGTAGCGACGAAGCAATCCATCGTGCCACGCAAAGAAAGAATGGATTGCTTCGCTTCGCTCGCAATGACGGAGTACTTGGCCAGGGCCTCCGGGTGCCGCAGGGTCGGCAAGGAAGAGGTGATATTTTGACGCAACTTGCGCCCGCGGTTTGCGTTACCATCTGATGGCCATGTCAAACGACGATATTTTTGTACCGAACCGTCCCCGCACCGAACGCCCGTCTTCCGGGCGGGCGCAGGGTCGCGGTCCCGTGATCGACCAGGATGGACACGAAATCCCCGATCCGACCCTGCGTGGGCCGTTCGAGAGTTTCCGGATCGACTTCGGGCATTCCAGCACCAACCCGTTCGGCAATCTCACCCGCGAGCAGCGGATGGCGCGGCTCGATGCGCTGTCGAAGCTGCTCGACGTCGCCTTCATCGTGCCCGGCACCAATATCCGCTACGGCATCGATGGGCTGATCGGGCTGATTCCGGTCGTCGGCGACATCATCACGACCGCGATCTCGCTGTGGCTGGTGCGCGAGGCGCGCGCGCTCGGCGCGCCCTGGCACCTCACGGCGCGCATGCTCGGCAATGTCGCGCTCGATGGTGTGGTCGGCCTGGTGCCAGTCGCGGGCGACGCCTTCGACGTCATGTTCCGCGCCAACGTCCGCAACGTGCGGATGCTCAAGCGCTGGATGGACAAGCAGCCGCGTCTGTGACGATCGCTCTCTCGTCATGGCCGGGCTTGTCCCGGCCATCCACGTCTACCTTGTTAGCTGAGCAAAGACGTGGATGCCCGGCACAAGGCCGGGCATGACGGAGTTCTGCGTACCAAAAAAATGCCCCCGGACATGGTCCGAGGGCACATGGTTTCGAAAGCTAAATCTTACGCGGCGTCGGCGCTGGCTTCGGTCGCGGCGGGCGCACGGGGGCGCCGCGTCAGCGGGAAGGCTTCGCTTTCATAGAGCGTGCGGATGCCGCTCTGGTCGAAGCGCGCTTCTTCGACCTGCAGATAGGCGCCGTTCAGCGAATCCGCCGGCAGTTCCTCGATCGCGAAGCGAACGGCTTCGGCCGCGGTGCCAAAACGCCGATATGCAAAGCCCGCCCGCTTCTTCTTGCGGATCGCGGCAGGAAACAGCTCGGCGGCGGTGTCGTAACTGAAGGGACGCATGGTTTGTGACCTCAATCTTTTTGGCTCGTTCGTCGAGCGAGTGGGGATTGGATGACGGTGGGCCGCTATCCCTGGCGGCGCGCCGTGCACGTCATTTCGACCCCCAATATAAGCCTGTTTGACAGAAATGCGACTCCTGATGGCGCAGATCGGGGGTGATGATGAATCCGCGCATGGCTCGGCTTGGAACCGCTTCGGTCCTAAATAAGTCCTGTTATTTCAAAGACCTAACAAGCCTAGAATTTGCGCAGCAGCACCAGGATGACCAGCACGATCAGAATCACGCCGCCGAGCCCCATGCCGGAATGGCCAAGACCATAGCCATAGCCGCCAAAACGGCCGGAGTAGCCGCCGAGCAGGATAATAATCAGGATGATGATGAGGATTGTGCCAAGCGACATGACGGCCTCCCAGGGGCGCGGCGCGCCCGCAAAATCCACGGGGCGCGGTCAGCGCCCGGCAAAACGCCCCGCGGCCCGGAGCAAAGCATACTCCAGGCCGCGAGTCCTCGCTCCGCCGAAACTCTAAAATTCTTTCCCTCTCCCTTGTGGGAGAGGGTGGATCGAATGAGCGTCAACTCATTCGAGACGGGTGAGGGGTCTGTCTCCGCGGATAGGGACCCCTCATCCGATCCTCGCTTCGCGAGGATCACCTTCTCCCACCCCAACTCGGGTTTACCCGAGTTGGGCATATCAAAATTGTCGAAGTCGGATAAATCCGACTTCGATGGGAGAAGGGAAGATGAGATCAGCGCTTCGTCTCGTCGATCGGCAGCACCTTCAGCGGCGTCGCGTAGGGTTCGACGCGCAGCGAGTCGGACGCGAGCAGACCGATCTTGTGCAGCGGCGCCTGTTCGAGATCGCCCGAGGCCGATTTGTGCACGGCGTACCGCCAGACGCTCATCGAGCCCTTGGCGACCAGCATCTTGGCGATGCCGCCGGCGTTCTTGCCGTCCATCTGCGCCAGATCGTCCTCGGCGATGCCGATGACGATCTCGTCCTTCGCGGTAATGACCTTGAACAAAGAGACCTTCTCGGCGGCAAAGGCAGGCTGGATCACAACGCACTCCATGATGAGGGTGGCAAGCCCAAGACCGGCCAGCAGACGTTTGGATAATGGCATCTGGACATTCCTTGTTTGCGCGCCGGGCAAACCGGGAGAAGCACCGTTGAAAAAGAAAAACCCCGCGCGACCAGCTCTTGGTCGCGCGGGGGATGGAAAGCGTTCGAATGATATTGAAGTTATTTCGGCTCGAGCTTCAGCGCGGCCGAATTGATGCAGTACCGCAGCCCGGTCGGCCCGGGGCCGTCCTCGAAGACGTGGCCGAGATGGCCGTTGCACTTCGAGCACAACACCTCGGTGCGGATCATGCCGTGGCTGATGTCGTGTTCCTCGTCGACATGGCCATCCACGGCGGGCGCGGTAAAGCTCGGCCAGCCGCAACCGGAATCGAACTTGGCGTCGGATTCGAACAGCGTCTGGCCGCAGCCGGCGCAGGTGTAGGTGCCCTTGCGCTGCTCATGCTCGTATTCGCCGGAGAACGGCCGCTCGGTCGCCTTTTCGCGCAGCACCGCATACTGCATCGGCGTCAATTCGCGGCGCCATTCGGCCTCGCTCTTCTCGACCTTGGTCTTGGTGTCGGACATGAAGTCTCCTCTGATGTAACGCCGTCAGTTGGTGGCCTTGGCACTGCTCACCAGCGTCGGCTTCTCGATGTAGTCCTCGGCGAAGATCTTCTTCAGATTATGGATCTTCGGAATGTCGTTGAAGGCAATATAGGGCTGATTGGGGTGCAGCGTCAGGTAGTCCTGGTGATAGGCTTCCGCCGCATAAAACGCCTCCAGCGGGCCGACCTTGGTCACGATCGGCTTCTTGTAGACCTTGGCGGCGTTGAGCTGAGCGATATAGGCCTCCGCGACCTTCTTCTGCTCGTCATTGGTGGTGAAGATCGCCGAGCGATATTGCGTGCCGGTGTCCGGGCCCTGGCGGTTCAGCTGGGTCGGATCGTGCACCACCGAGAAGAATATCTGCAGGATCTTGCCGTAGCTGATCTTCTTGGCGTCGTATCTGACCTCGACCACCTCCGCATGCCCCGTGGATCCCATCGAGACCAGATTGTAATCGGCGGTAGCCTTGGTGCCGCCGGCGTAACCGGACACCGCATTGACCACGCCCGCGGTGTGCTGGAACACGCCCTGGACGCCCCAGAAGCAACCGCCGGCAAGGACCGCGGTCTGGATGTCGCTGGCAGGCGCCGCGTTGGCGGCAGGCGCGGGGATGATCACGGCTTCTTCCGCGGCGCGCGACGGGGCCACGGCAAACGCGGCAACGGCAAGCGCGCCGATGGCGGCGGCGCACAGCGAAAGGCGGTTGAATCGAGGGGACATGGTTTCCTCTTTAAGGCTGTTGGAAGGCAGTTTAGAGCGGGAGCCGTGTTTCGCAATCGGCGTGGCCCCCACCGATACGCCAAGATACGGGCGGAGGCCCATTTTGTTACGGGGCGGGGCACACGGTTTCGTGAATAAAACAGCACCAGCACAATACGTTAGACGCGATGCCTGGCGGCGCTTGACCGGCACCCGCGTCCCTTCCCACAATGAACCGCCGGTCGCCCGTGGCGACCAAACTGACATGCGCCGGAGCGTCTCGCCAATGTTGCGCGCCTTCTTCCTGGTCGCTGCCCTGCTTGTCGTCATCGGCCCCGCGCGGGCGGCGGGCGATATCGACACCTGCCGGAATAACGAGGCGGAACCCGCCGCAAGGCTGGCCGCCTGCGAGACCGTCATCGCCGACGACAAGATCACCGGCAAATCCAGGGCCGGCGCTTTCTGGGTTCGCGGCGATTCCTTGATGAAGAAGCGCGACTATGACGGTGCGATCGCGGCCTTCAGTGCGGCGCTCGACGCCGATCCTGAAAATGTCTTCTATCTAAATGCACGCGGCCTTGCCTATGGCGACAAGGGCGACGACCAGCATGCGCTGGCAGACTACGAACTCTGCCTGAAGGTGCGGCCGAATTATGCGAGCGCATTTAACAATCGCGGCCTGATCTTCATGCGAAAGGGCGACCTCGATCGCGCGTTCGAGGAGTTCAATTCTGCGATCAAGTATCCGGCCAGCAATACCAGCCGCTATATCCATCTTTTCAACCGCGCCCGGGTGCAGACCTATCGAAAGCAGTACGACGCGGCGCTGGTCGATTTCGCTGAGGCGCAGAAGCTCTCTCCCGAAGGCCCGCAGGTCGCGAACTACCGCTGCATCACCTACACCGAGGTCGGAAAATTCGACGAAGCGCTGGCGGATTGCAACGCCACGCTGGCAAGAACGCCGCCCTCGATCTACGCGATGGTCAACCGCGGCAACATCTATCTGGCCAAGGGCGACCTCGACGCTGCGCTGAAGGACTACAACGAGGCGCTCAAGATCAATCCGAACTATATCCGCGCCCACGCGTATCGCGGCCAGCTTTTCGAAAAGCGTCGCGACGCTGCAGCGGCGCGCGCCGACTATCGCGCCGCCAGCGTTACGCTGACGAAGTTCGACGATATCGATACCGCCATTGCGCGCCGCATCGCCAAGGATCGCTTGGCCGCACTAACGTCCGGCGCGCCGTCTGCTGCCGCTGCCAAGCCGTCCGCTGGGAAAGCCGCGGCAACCGTGCCGCCCGGCCCGCGCAAGGTTGCCTTGATCGTCGGCAACAGCGCCTACAAGAACGTGGAGCCGCTATCGAATCCGGCGCGCGACGCCAAATTGATCGCAGACACATTTCGCGGTCTCGGTTTTGCGACGGTGACGCTGGCGCCGGATCTGACCCGCGACAGGTTTTTCGCCGCCCTGCACGCGTTCGGCATCGAAGCCGAAAAGGCCGATTGGGCTGTGGTTTACTACGCCGGCCACGGCATGGAGATCGGCGGCGTCAATTACCTGATCCCGATCGATGCCAAGCTTGTCGCCGACCGCGATGCGGAAACGCAGGCCGTGGCGCTCGAGCAATTGATCGCCGCGGTGTCCGGCGCGCGCAAGCTGCGGCTGGTGATCCTCGACGCTTGCCGCGACAATCCCTTTGACAAGACCATGAAGCGGACGATTGCGCTAAAACTGGTCAGCAAGGGCTTTTCCAACATCGAGCCCGAGGCGGGCTTCATGGTGGTCTATGCCGCCAAGCACGGCGAGATCGCGCTGGATGGCGATACCGCCAACAGCCCGTTCGCGACCATCCTGGCCCGCGAAATCAGGCAGCCGAAGGTCGAAGTCCGCAAGCTGTTCGATATCGTCCGCGACGATGTCTGGGCGGTGACCAAGCACGCGCAGCAGCCGTTCACCTACGGCTCGCCGCCCGGTCGGGAAGATTTTTATTTCGTTGCGGAGAAGTGACGCCCTTGCGTCATTCCGGGATGGTCCGAAGGACCAGACCCGGAATCTCGAGATTCCGGGTTCGATGCTTTCGCATCGCCCCGGAATGACGTCCCTACACCACCACGCTCAGCCGCTTCGCCGCGCGGGTGATGCCGGTGTAGAGCCAGCGGGCGCGGCTGTCCTGGAAGGCAAAGCTCTCATCGAACAGCACCACATCGTCCCATTGCGAGCCCTGCGATTTGTGCACGGTCAGCACATAGCCATAGTCGAACTCGTCATAGGGCTTGCGCTGTTCCCACGGGATGGTCTCGATGGCGCCGCCAAAACAATCGCCTCGCACGGAGACCTTCGTCACCTTGTGGCCGAAATCCTCATCCGGCGACAGCCGCATGGTGATGATCTTCGATTTCGACTGCGCCCGCGACTTCACGCGCCACAGCCCGCCGTTGAACAGGCCCTTCTTGCGGTTGTTGCGCGGACAGACCAGCTTGTCGCCGGCGACCGGCAACGGATCCTCGATGTTCTGCTTCTGCCGCACCCGCATGTTGTAGGCGCGCCTTGTGTTGTTGCGCCCGACCAGCACC
>JBOHIT010000705.1:0-6754 GCA_050726155.1 Bradyrhizobium sp. | reverse complement strand
CTTTGAAAGGGTTAAGAACTTAAAAAAAAGTGCTCGTAAAGGCCACAGTGCCCTAGCATCCATCGATCTACTGCCCTGAACATCTGCCAGTCGACTCCCAGAGCTCAAAACATTTTTGTTACTTGCGTGCAGAGATCGTCGTCTACAGGGAATACGTCGTTCGCCCGCCGTGTCCTAAATCCAGCAGCTCAGCTGTAGTGAGTCCTCAGCTCAACCAGGCCACATGTTCAGGGCAGTAGATCGATGGATGCTAGGGCACTGTGGCCTTTACGAGCACTTTTTTTTAAGTTCTTAACCCTTTCAAAGGCCTCCTTGGCGGTCGAAAGAAAGACCTCTTCTTCAGGTACTATTCCAACTCACCTTCGATGAACGCAAGCTAACCAACGCATGCGCTGGTTCCGACCAGCGCGCATTCCCTTTGGGGCTGACTTTAGTGACGAGGGTGAAGATGATGATGCGCCGATGCCGTGAAGTGAACGGTCAGGTGAGTACAGCCTGGCGCCTCCAACGGATGATCTGCTGCGCTCGCGGTAGTGCTGAGCGCGCAACCGCACCAAAAGCGATTGCGATTCCGTTGCGAATGACCGGCCGATGCGATCGCGTTGGCCGGTTTCGCTGTGTGACCCCGCGCACAGCGGTCGACCAAAAGAGTCGGCTAAATTGCAGTCATGACGAGCGATCCCCGCTCTTCGTCAATTGACTGGAGAAATCACACATGACCAAGTTTAAGAGCGAAGTTTGTGAACTGAGCGTGAATGAACTCGAAGCCGTTACCGGCGGAGCGTTCAATCGCGCGAACAACCCAACCTATAATGGGCCAACCCTCAGCAAGGGCGGCACGGTCGGTGGTGGCGATACCATCAACGGAATTCCGTGGGGTGGTAAGTCTGGCGACGGTTCATGGGGCACTGTGAACGACAACATCCCAGGATATTGAAAGTGAGACGGTAAGTTGTCGCCTCACGTGCACGAAGCCCGTCGGTTTACGCCGGCGGGTTTCGTATCAGTGGTGCAGGCTGACATCACTTACTCGAACGTCAACCCGTCCGGTGAATTTCCGGCGCTTTCAACCTTGGCGTATTGTGATCGATCGAACGTTCCATTACCCGCAAATAGCAGTTGCTAAATATAGCATTGTTGACAATCTGCCCGGAATATCGAGCTTGCGCTAAACTCAGGTCGCGGACGATGGTGCGGCCGAGGCGCGGCGCTGGTCTGTGTGGTTGGCGATGGCGTGACGATCGGGCGCCGTCACCGGCTTGCTGATATGGCCAGATTAGGCGAATGGCTGAATACGCGAAATGTTAACGCTCGCTGCAAGGCCATACCTGTCAATCAGTAATTGCCTATGTCAGACGCACGGCGCGTGCGGAGGCGTATTGGCAGCATCAAGATTGGTCTCCTGAATTGGGATCGCGGTGCGATAAAGAGATAAAGACCTTGGCTATTTATCTCGTTGATCACACCGGAATTGAGCTCAGATCGTTCCTAACCGCGCTTACGATGCGCATGCCGAGAAACGGAGCTTCGCCGAAGGCTTGAAGTTGCCGAGATTACGATTCAACGGGGCGGGAAATTTGGCGAACCAGCTTGAGGAAATTTGCGAGCGTCACCAGTTGGCTACTCAACGCACCAACAGACCACGCTAACACATTTCATATTCCGAAATTGCTGCTGCATAGGCGTGAATTGCCGCTTGTGTCTTCGGCTGGTCATCTCCATGCGTCGAAAGACTATCAAGATTGGCGTGTGGATAACATGGATCGGCGGATATAGCCGATTGTCGCATTCCGGTTACGGCGCGTAATCTGTGCTGAAGATAAAGGAAAACCCCAACGCGGACCGGGAGGTACGCGCCGGGGCTTGAGCAGCATCCATTTGCCGAAAGAAGCCGCCTGGGCAAGTATAACGATTGAGCTTGAACTAAGAAAAGCCTTTTTTGACGGCCCACAAAAAAGCCTCAGGACGGGGCCGTCGCGCAAGTCGATCATTGACGCTGCGACGAGAGAATCCTGACTGCAACCTACGCCAAGAACTACTGGGCGAGGCTTGGCTTTTCGGTCTATCCGATCATCCCGGACGTCCCGCCCAACGTCACAGCGATCGAAACGGAACTACTGAGTCCGATACGTCGATTGAGCGCGTCAATATAACGCACCTTTTGATCGATCGCCTCACGAGTCTACGCAGGTCTGCAATGGAAGGCCGGCCGTTGAGAATTGGTGCCCCGAGCGAACACAACTTCGTCGTCTGAGCGCATTTCGTGGATCAGTAGCAAATCCTTCGCACGCATTCGCATCGGAGTTTGGCTGTCAGCTACAAGTTTTTAGCAGCCGCATTACGAAACGCCACGGCCTACTTTAATTTTGTGACGTTCAGCACAGAAGCGTTTCACACGAGCGTCTATATCTCCCACGACGGCTTGGAGGGATGGTCCCTCCTCCGCAAGGAGAGAGACATGAACAACCAAATAAACGAACTGAACTTAACCGAACTCGAAACCGTATCCGGTGGATGTGGTGGCTGTGCGGGTGGGAAACTAACGGTTGAAGCGCCCAAAGGAATTATCGGCGACGAAGGCTTCAACGGCAACGCCCTCAATCAGCGCAAAACGGCAAGCAAGATGTCTTGAGCGGCTCCGTTTCGAAATCATAATGAAATTAATGAGGCCGCTGTGCCGGCGGCCTCATTCGACGACATGGGTAGCAACAAGGAACTGGAGGCAGGGCTGAAGGCCATGGCGGATGACATCCATTTGCCTGGTGGAGGAAAAGAGCGAGATCGATGTCTCCAAAGCGAAAGCTTTGCGACGGCCCGGTGAACGGCCCCGCAGCCTTACGTTCGAAACAGTATCTTGGCCATTCCAAGGACGCTTGCGACCGCACCCAAGGGGCCCACGATGGTTACCCAGGGATGGCCCGGGAATGTGCGATGCAGCAAAATGCCGATGACCGTCGCCGCCAACGCCGTTAGCGCGAGTAATCCCACGATGAAAACACCTCTTTGCAGCTTGGACATAAATCTCCCCCTACCTCATCGCTGGACTTCTGAGCTGCAGGAGAAATCCGCCTCAATACACTGTGGATCCAAATCCGACATGATGGAACTTGGGTGCCGCTGGGACGTCATCATGCCGCAATAATGGACTTTTGGGGCGAACTCGCATGAAGTCGAAGCGAAAAACAGTTCAGCTTGGAGCAAGCCCCGTTGTAACCACCAGTAAGCCGCGCCTTCTCGATGCGCTAGGCCCCGGGCTTATAACCGGCGCATCCGATGACGACCCAAGTGGTATCGCGACGTATAGTCAGGCGGGCGCGCAATTCGGATATTCCTTAAGCTGGACAATGCTCCTCACCTATCCGCTCATGGCTGCGGTGCAAATGATCAGTGCGCGAATCGGCCGAACCACGGGCCGGGGCCTGGCGGGAAACCTGCGGCAGCACTACCCGGGTTGGCTTCTGCAGACGTTTGTGACGTTGCTGGCTGCTGCCAATATCATCAATATCGGTGCGGACCTCGGTGCCATGGCGGATTCCACTAGTCTCGTCCTGGGCGGCCCAAAAACCCTCTATGTAGCCGCATTCGGAGCTCTCTGCATTGGGCTGCAGGTCCTGCTGCAGTACACGCGCTACGTGTCCTATCTAAAATGGCTGACGCTCGCGCTTCTCGCCTACGTGGCGACCTTGTTCATGGTCGACGTGCATTGGGGCGAGGCGTTGCGCCAATTCGTCATCCCCTCCTTTAGCTGGAAAACCGAATACGTCCAGATGATCGTTGCCGTTTTCGGTACCACCATCAGCCCCTATTTGTTGTTTTGGCAAGCGTCGCAGGAAGCCGAGGACATCCGCGCGGTTCCGGAACGGCAGATCTTAAAGCGGTCACCCGATCAGGGCCCCGACGCCATCAAGCGAATCGAACTCGATACCTTGATCGGAATGGGAGTATCAAACTTCATTGCGTTGGCCATCATCATCACGACGGCATCGACGCTTAATGTATCTGGTGTGACGGACATTCAGACCTCGGCGCAGGCGGCAGAGGCGCTGCGTCCGATCGCGGGCAATTATGCCGCGACAATCTTCGCCTTGGGCGTCCTCGGAACGGGGCTGCTCGCCATACCTGTTCTCGCGGGGTCCGCGGCTTATGCCATCGGCGAAGCCCGCAAATGGCCCATCGGACTTGCGCGCCAACCCAAGGAAGCGAAGGCGTTTTACGCCACCATCGTCATGGCGACCGCAGTCGGAGTATTGCTCAACTTCACACCCATTAACCCGATCAAGGCGCTCTACTGGTGTGCGGTCATCAACGGCATCGTAGCGGTGCCGGTGATGGCCATGATGATGTCGATGGCGGCGAACTGGAACATCATGGGCGAATTCGCGATCGGCGGATGGCTTAAAGGGCTTGGCTGGATCGCAACGGCGACCATGGCCGCCGCGGCAATCGCCATGGGAATCACATTCATCATATCGATACGACCAAATACAATGACGCCAAATGCGCTCCATCGGATAACGCGGCGAGCGCGACCGCCTCATCCCACTCCGAAGGGCGCTCACCTAGACTAGAGGTCGCCGGCACGCCACAGCCAACATTACTTTTGCAATGAAGCCGAGCCTCCGAAGCCTGCCGGATAACGAAGCGTCAGTGCCACCGTCCCACCCGTGCTGACCGCGAGAGCGACCTACAAGCAACGGCCAATGCCATCTCCCATCCGATCTTGGTCAGCCAGGCCACGCAATGGGTCGTTCGGCAAATATTTTCCTCTGCGCATGGAATGCGACGTTGTTCAGCCAGCGATTTCGTCCAAAATCAAAATCATCAGGAAGCCTATGAAGAAGAGGCTGGTGACCCAGGGTTTCTCCGGAGCGGTGTGCGCCTCGACCAGCAACTCCTCGGTGACAAGATACAGAAGTGCGACAAGTCCGAAGGAAAAAAATGCCGCGATCCAGAAGTTCGGAAGATAACTAACGGGAATGCCGAAGGCTGCTCCGACAGGTAACAAGATCGCGAGCCCCGCAACGATAGCCAGAACTCTTGCCGGTTGACGGATCGACTCGGCCAACACCCCGGTGACAGACAATCCGAGAAACAGGACCTCGATCGTTAGCGCGACTGTAAGCAGGAACCCCTGCTTGGCTCCCGCCGCAAACCCTATGCCAAGGACCAACCCGTCGATGAAGATATCCACCGCGACCATGACGACGAGGCCGGCTGTACCCTTGGACGTCTCGCCCAGCCGCTTGATCAGCAGCATCAGCAAGATGCCCGCTGCCCCACCAAGGATCACCGCCCAGACCGACTGGCGGTGTTTGATGTCGGGCAGCAGTTCACCGGCGGCGGCGGCGAACACCACGCCCGCGGCAAAATGCTGGATAGCGCCCGCGAAAGCGGGCGATGGCCGTCGCCAGACCGCTACGGCGGCCCCCAACACTACCGCCAATGCTGGAATTAGCGTGTAAGTCCAGACCGCCATTCATCATCCTGTCCGCTCAGCGCTGGGCGCCGAGGGTCGGCTGTCACAGCGAAAAGGCAACTTTAATCGCGCTTGTGAGTTCCTAGTATCCACACTCAATGGAGTTCCAAGATGGCCGACACTTCACAAATCAAAGAGCACATGGACGTCATCTCATCGGATAAGAAAACGGTCGGCAAAGTCGACCATCTCGACGGCACCGACAAGATCAAGCTCACAAAACAGAGTTCACCCGACGGCGACCATCATCACTTCATCCCGGTCGCCTGGATCGACCACGTCGATCAGCATGTGCACCTGACGAAATCGGGGGCCGAGGTCACGGCCCATTGGCAACACGAAGGAAAGTAGCACCTGCAACGTTGCGGGCGGGCTCGAAGCCGGCTCGCAACGTACTTTCAGCTTGCAGGTGACGGCGATATAAATGGTCGCTGCAAAGCGTAAGTTACCCTGTGATATCCAGGGAACAAGTCTTAGCTTCCACCGGATAAGCGCGCTCCACAATACGTTTTTTCAAATCTGCTTTGCGCAGGATGGCCTTCGAAAAATCTCGTTCACGTGGCCGACACCGGTCTTAGTGCACATGGTCAGCAGATCCGATGACAGCAGATCAAATGGACTGCCCTGCTCCGCGGTAAAGGACGCCGGGGACGAACGGACCTCTGGTAAAAAGACCTAACAACTTAGTGCCGAGGCACTGACCGCCACAGCGCTGGCACGTCCCAACTACCCACGAGGCCCCCAAAGAATGACG
Source organism: Bradyrhizobium sp. (assembly GCA_050726155.1). Classification (GTDB taxonomy): domain Bacteria; phylum Pseudomonadota; class Alphaproteobacteria; order Rhizobiales; family Xanthobacteraceae; genus Bradyrhizobium. Next base: position 524 of record JBOHIT010000705.1, on the reverse strand, counting down.
GCCGCCCCGACCAGGCATATGGAAGCGCCCGCTGTCAACTCGCGGATTGTCGCCATGCAACGCATGATCAAGAACAGCAAGAAGGCTTGCGGGTGTCGACGCGATCCTCGATCGGCTCGTCCACAATGCCTACCGCATCGAACTTAAAGGAGAGAGCCTGAGGAAGCAGAAGCAAACCGCTCAAGATCAATCGGTCTCTTGACTTCCCAGCCCTCGACGACATCATGAAATTGACCCATGCGAACGACGCCACGGGTGGCCGGCTTCAGATCGGAATGCCCGGCCGGCTTCGAATTGGAATGCATGGTCGGCTTCGTCGGAATCCGCAACGAATTGCGGACGGCCTCGCCCCAGCGCGTAATAGAGACCAGTTTCGAACTGACGGAACGCGTCGACTGCGACCGCACGCGTATCGGACAACTGCTGTCGAATTTGATCGGCAAGGCCCTCACCCATGGGGCCGCGGACCAGCCGGTGCGTGTAATCGCGCCCGCCACCCGTTCGTCGATGACGAGGTCCGATAC
>JBOHIT010000704.1:0-2796 GCA_050726155.1 Bradyrhizobium sp. | reverse complement strand
CGGCTGGACCGTCGGCCAGGTCTCGTTCGACTGGCCGACGCTCGTCGCCAACAAGGACAAGGAGATCGCCCGGCTCGAGGGCCTCTACACGACCAATGTCGAAAAATCCGGCGCACAGGTGGTGAAGGCCCGCGCGGTGCTGGAAGACGCCCACACGCTGCGGCTCTCGGACGGCAAGAAGGTCACCGCGAAATACATCCTGATCGCGACCGGCGGGCGGCCCAACCATGGCCCGGAAATCCCCGGTATCGAGCACGTGATCTCCTCGGACGAGGCGTTCCACCTCACTGAAATGCCCAAGCGCATCGTGATCCAGGGCGGCGGTTACATCGCGCTCGAATTCGCCGGCATCTTCAAGGGTTATGGCGCCGATGTCACCGTGATCTACCGCGGCGACAACATTTTGCGCGGCTTTGACGAGGACGTCCGCACCCACCTCCGTAAGGAGATGGAGAAGCAAGGTATCAACATCATCACCGGCTGCACGATCACGAAGATCGAGCAGCACGGAAAGGAATTCACCACGCGCCTGTCTGATGGATCGAGCATTGCCTCCGACAAGGTGATGTTCGCGATCGGCCGCCACCCCAACGTCGCCAATCTTGGGCTGGAGACGACGGGCGTCGCCATCAACCCGAACAACGGCGGAATCGCCGTCGACGCCTGGTCGAAGACGTCAACGCCGAACATCTACGCCATCGGCGACGTCACCCATCGCATCAATCTGACGCCGGTGGCGATCCGCGAGGGCCACGCCTTCGCCGATACCGTGTTCGGCAAGCGCGCCGTGCAGGTCGATCACTCGACGATTCCGACCGCGGTGTTCTCGCAGCCCGAGATCGGCACGGTTGGTCTGACGGAAGCCGAAGCGCGCGCGCAGTTCTCCCACGTCGATATCTACAAGACCGATTTCCGCCCCATCAAGGCGACGATGTCCGGCCGCGACACCCGCATCCTGATGAAGCTCGTGGTCGATGGCCAGACCGACCGCGTGCTCGGCTGCCACATCGTCGGCGCCGCCGCCGCCGAAATCACGCAGGCGATCGGCATCGCCGTGAAGATGAAAGCCACCAAGGCCGATTTCGACGCCACGGTGGCGCTGCATCCGACCGCGGCCGAAGAACTGGTGACGATGCGGACGCCGACGGCGCGGTATGTAAGGGAAGCGGCGGCGGAGTAGGGCTCAATCCGTCCCGCCCGCTATTGGCCGGCTGTGCCCGACTGCAGATAGGCAATGATCTTTGCGCTGTCGTCGGCCGATGCGAGACCGCTATATGGCTTCATGCTGTTGCCGGACACGACTGCTTCGGGGTTTGCCATGAAACGCTTGAGCTTGTCCGCGTCCCAGGTGAAGCCTGCCTCCTTCATCGCGCTGGAATAGCCGTAGCCCGGCAACGATCCTGCCTTCCGTCCAATAATCCTGTGCAGATTTGGGCCTTGCCGATTGTCGTCCTGCTTGACCGTGTGGCAGGTGCGGCACGCATTGTTGAACAGCTGTTGGCCAGCGGCGACATCCGCGCCTTGCGCCGGCATTTGCGATGAAGCGGACGACGATAGCAGCGGGCAGGCCACCCCGCCTAACACCATGGCGAGAACCAGGATTCGCATCAGCCGGCCTCCGATTTCTCTTCCGAACAAACGCGCAGGACAGCGAAGGTTTCCCCTGATTCCTTTAGGCGTGTTGCGGATTGGAGAGCGGATTGAGCCGAAAGCGTCATCCGCCTTTCATCGATGGCCAAGGCGGCGGGTTACGCCCTCGGCTAAAACCCGCCCTACAATCCCATCTCACCGACACACCAACCCCCACCGGCAATTCCTGTCCCGATCGCAAACCCGGGCCTGCCGGCATCCTGCGGGGGCGACAATTGGGGGCGTGACCACGGGTTTAAGAACCGGGCAAACGGCGGGCTTGCAGACCACGGGTCGATTGATGACGTTGTCGCACAAAGGCTGCATCTGGCCGTCGACGCATTGGCAGGTGCAGGCCGCATTGGCGGCGGAGCCGCCGAGCAGCAGCAGCGTCAGTGCGACAAAAATCGTGGGCATGCGGACCTCGTGACCATCGCCGCTAGTCAGGCGGATCGGTCCAGCGTAGTCCGCCGTTCAGCGGCGATAAAGGGGAGGCCTGTGAGGCGGATGAACTTGCCGATGACAAAAGAGGTGGGTTGCGCTTCGCTAACCCACCCTACGAAGCGGCCGCTACTCCGTGTCCTGTCGGGTGCGCTTGCGGAAAGCCAGGGCTTCGGGGCCCCACATCTTGATCATCACGATCGCGCAGGAGGCGAAGCCGACGAATGCCAGCATAACGGTGAGGGCGATTTCCATGCTGTGTGCATAGATGATTTGCGCCCTGATGTGGCCTCCGTATCAATACGGTACAAAGCGCGAGTCTGCTTTTTAGGCAGTGCGTTTATGTGGCGCGGGGGCGGGCAGGCGGCTTGGGGGGATGCCTGTCCACCACCACGGAGTCAGGATGCGAAACGATGGTCATGAACCAGATCGAACTCACGACCAGCGACCAGAACGTATTCCAGTAAACCCAGTTCATCGGGTGCCACCAATCCATTCAAGGCCTCCGGGTCCGCACGCTGCTCAGGCTGTTGGCAACAAAGTCCTCAAGATGAGCCGGCACCGGAGCTCCCTCAATATCACAGCGGCACTGGATTTCCTCTGCGACATTTTTGGAGATGTCGGCGGTCCAGTGTTCGAGGGTGTTGAAGGCGTAGATTCCAACCGGGTTGTGGAAACGCGCCGCCATGAGATCGCTGATCACGGAATCGAGATCGGGGCGCTCGA
>JBOHIT010000703.1:0-22296 GCA_050726155.1 Bradyrhizobium sp. | reverse complement strand
ATTGTCACCGGCACGATCTCGTCCTTGAAACGACCTGCCTTCTGCGCCGCTTCCGCCTTCTGCTGCGAAGACGCGGCGAATTCATCCTGCTGCTCGCGCGTGATCTGCCATTTCTGCGCGACGTTCTCGGCTGTGTTGCCCATGTGATAGCCGTTGAAGGCATCCCACAGGCCGTCCTTGATCATGGTGTCGACCAGTTCGAGGCCGCCCATCTTGACGCCACCGCGCATATACTGCGCATGCGGGGCCATGCTCATGGATTCCTGGCCGCCGGCGACGACGATTTCGGAGTCGCCGTTGAGCAGCGCCTGATAGCCGAGCGCGACCGTGCGCAGGCCCGAACCGCAGAGCTGGTTGACACCCCAGGCCGGGCTTTCCACCGGGATACCTGCGGCGATCGAGGCCTGACGGGCCGGGTTCTGGCCCTGCGCCGCGGTCAGGATCTGACCCATGATGACTTCGGAAACGCGACCCGGTTCGATGCCGGCCCGCTCCAGCGCGGCCTTGATGGCGATGGCGCCGAGGTCATGGGCCGGGGTGGTGGCGAACGCGCCGTTGAAACTGCCGACCGGGGTGCGGGCGGCGCTGACGATGACGACATCGTCTGACATGGACATCTCCTTTGACGTTCTGGGCTTGAGGTTTCTCGACGGCGGGCGGCCGGATGGCGGGCCTGTCTCTTGCCGCTATCCTGTTAACCTAGGCATCAAGTGTCAATCGGCCAGAGGCCAAAATCACGCCGCGGCGCATTCAAAATAGCGTCTCTGGCAGTTTCCGAAGCAGTCTCCATGCCTTGGAATTAACCGTGCCGCACAAAACGGTAGCCGAACCGCATTGAAAATGCTTACTTTGCTGCGTTGCGTTGCTCGTCTGCCCGTCGGCGATGCCGTCGGGTTCCCCGCTCTCGGTGTCTATTGTGTGAGCCCATGGCAAAGTCAGACCAACCCACCACGATCAAGAAATACGCCAACCGGCGGCTCTATAATACCGGCACCAGCACCTATGTAACGCTCGAGGATCTCGCGGCGATGGTGAAGGATGGCGAGGATTTTCTCGTCTATGACGCCAAGACCGGTGACGACATCACCCGCTCGGTGCTGGCGCAGATCATCTTCGAACAGGAAAACAAGGCGGGGCAGAATCTGCTGCCGACCACATTCCTGCGCCAGTTGATCCGCTTCTACGGCGACAGCATGCAGATGGTGGTGCCGAAATATCTGGAACAGTCGATCGATACGCTGACGCGCGAGCAGGAAAAGTTCCGCAAGCAGCTCACCAACACTTTTTCAGGAACACCGTTCGCGCCGCTCGAAGAGCATGTCCGCCGCAACATGGAATTGTTTCAGCAGACGTTCTCGATGTTCAAGCCGTTCGTGCCGCCGCGTGGCGGCGTGACCGCGATCGAACCCGAGAAAGTGCCGGAGCCGGCGCCCGACGGCGACAACATCGACGACCTGCGCAAGCAGATGAAGGAAATGCAGGACCGCCTCGAGCGGATGTCGAAAGAGCCGAAGAAGGAAGAGTAGTTCTCGCTCTCTCCACGAGTCGTCCCGGCCTTGAGCCGGGACCCATAACCACAAATCTTTGTTGTTGTACGAAGGCGTCTACCACAGCGTCTCATCGATAAGCTGCGGTGTATGGGTCCCGGCCCCCGTGCGCAATTGCACACTATAGGCCGGGACGAAGCCGGAAATTTCAACGCGCGCTGCCTAACTCGCCGCCGGCAACACCGTCTCGGCCGGCGCACTCCACGGCCGCTCCGGCGAGGCGAGGCCGATCAGGCGGCCCTGGATATAATCGCAGCCCCATTCGCGCAGCATGACCGCGGACTCTTCGTCCTGCACCCATTCCGCCACCGTCTTGATCTGCAGCCGCCGCGCGAGATCGATCAGCGTCTGCACGAAGGCGCGATCGTCGGCCGATCGCGCGATGTTCTGCACGAACGCGCCGTCGATCTTGACGATGTCGACGCCGAGCTTGCGCAAATTCCGGAACGAGGTGTAGCCGGCGCCGAAATCGTCGATCGCGATCCGGCTGCCGAAATTCTTCAGCCGGGTGACGAAGCCCCTGATGTCATCGATATCCTGGATCGCCACCGTTTCGGTGATCTCGACGATCAGCCGCTCGCCGACTCCCGGGTTCGCGTGCATCAACGATTCGATCGTGCTCCACCAGTCCGGGTCCATCGTGGTGTCGGGCGAGATGTTGAGGCTGAGTTGCACGTTCGGCGAGGCCGCAAGCTCGGCGACCGCGAGTTCGAGCACGCGGTGATCGACCAGCCGGATCAGTCCAAGTCTTTCAGCAACGGGCACGATATCGGGCGCCAGCAGCGCCTGGCCGTCCGACTGCTCCATCCGCACCAGGCATTCGTAGAACGCAGGCTGGCGCGAGCGCGCTTCGACCACCGGCTCGAACGCGGTCACGATCCGGCGCTCGTTCAGCGCGGTGACGATCTCATCGGTGACGCGGATGTTGACGCGGCGCTGCGCATCGCGCTCGACATTCGGCTTCCACAGCGAGAACGACCCGGCGCGGCGGCTCTTGGCGGCATCCAGCGTTTCCTGGGCGCGGGTCACGGCCTCATCGGCATTGCGGGCATAGCGGGGTATGCTGATGCCGCCGATCGATGCCGTCACCGACACCGGGCCGGAGACGGTCGGCACCACCTCGTCGCGAATGCCGGCGAGGAACCGCTCGGCCGCGACATTGGTGTCGTCGACGGTGCAGTTGCGCAGGATCAGGCCGAATTTGTTGCCGGAGAATCGCCCGAGCACGTCGCCGCCGCGCAGCCGCGCGCGAATCCGCTTGCCGACTTCGGCGATCACGCCATCGGCGACATCGAAGCCGAAGGCGTCGTTGATGCGCGCCAGATGATCGATGCCGATCAGCATGAAGGCGCAGGACGAACGGAAGCGCGCGGCCTCCTCGATCGCTTCGGCGAGTGCTGCGACCAGATGGGTGCGATTGAGTTCGCCGGTCAGGGGATCGTGCTGTGACAGCCGGACGAGCTGTTCGTCGCGGGCGTGGCGTTCATTGTCGACGCGGACGATGCCTTGCGCGCGGGCCGGCCGGCCGTCGGCGCCGGCGAACCAGCAGCCGGTTTCCTCGATCCAGATCACGGCCGCGGAGGTCGTGGCCCGGACGCCATATTCGATCCGGTAAGCGACGCCCTCAGGCCCGCGCGCCGGGCCGGCTTTGCCCAGCGCATCGGTCCGGATCGAGCGCGCGGGCTCGATCAGCTTGGCGAATTCGGCACCGCTTTTCAGCGCGTCCGCCGGGATGTCGGTGAAGACGGCGGCGGCGTTTTCGCTCCAGGCGAGGGTGTCGGCGGCCAGATCCCAGACGAAAGCCGCCTGCCCGAGCGACGCGAGGATGCTGGAGGCTTGCGGGACAGCGGACATCAAAGTCGCCTCGATTCGGGACAGCTCAGGTGATTCTGGCCACTTCAGAATAGTGGCTCTATCGAATCAGAGGCTAGGCAAAGTTCATAAATAATCTGGAAACCACGTTCAACGACAGCGGCAAACCCGGAGGGAACGAACCGGCACGGATCGGCATAGGGTTTGCGAGGAGCAGATCTCAGTAGGGCGTCACGTCCCAAAACGTGACAGTTTTAGCCGGTTGCGGTGTGCGATGCTGGATAGCGATCGATCAGAACGGATTATCGACGGCGAAGTGCTCGACGCCGACGCGCCCGCCTGTGTCGCACTGGTGCCGGTGACCCAGTCGGTGCAGTGGTCGCGGAAATCAACCATGGCGCGGCCCGATCCAGGCTTCGTGGCCCATCTGATCGCCACCGCCGACCAGGCGCCGCAAACCTGCAGCCTGCGACGTGGCTCGATCGAGGATGCGCAGACGGCCTATGGCGCGCACCCGCAGGAACGACGCAGCGTGGCCCGGCGGACCCGGCAGGTCATCTAAATCCAATCTGGACTATTGATCAGCGCGGCGGCGCGTCAGGCGCTGTCGTGCCACTACCCGGCTGAATACCCGGCGACGGGACTTCCGGCGAAGCGGCGTGGGCCGCGGGTTGCGCGGGCGCCGGCTCGGGGCGATCCAGCCGCACGGATTCGGCAACCGGGGTTGCGGCCGGCGCAGGCTGCGGCTCGGCCACCGAGGCCTCTACCTTCGGCTCAATCTTTCTTGCGCTCTTGCCGGCGACCGCAGGTGCGGCGACCGCGCCACGCCGCGTGCGCAGGGCAAGGCCGGACAGGAAATCCACCAGCGAAAGCGTCGTCAGCAGGAAATAGGTCGAGGTGCCGAACTTCGGCCACAGCACGAATTCGGCAGCGGCCGCGCCGAACACGATCAGCGACAGCAGATGGTCGGTGAGATATTTCGCGCCGGGCCGCGCGCCCTTGATGACTTCGAACAGCAGCAACAGGGTGCCGAGCGCAATCAGGACGTCGCTCAGCGTCACCTGCCATTCCACGCCCGACATCAATGTCAGCTTGAACAGCGTAACGCCGAAGGAAACCTCCGGCATCAGGAAGGCGATGATGTTGTAGACCGCGAGCGGAATCAGAAGCAGCGGAAATCCGACCATGGACATCGGCGAGGCCTACCTCAAAAGGAAACCGGAACGTTCCCGGGCGAAGCTTGGCACTTCGCCGCCGGGAACCGTCTTACCCCACTCGTTGGCCGAATTCAGGCAGGCAGGGCGAGAACCCGCGCCAGCCTGTGCCCGATCAGGATTCCTGCTCAGGACTCTTTCTTGGCCTTCAGAACCTGCCGGCCCTTGTACATGCCGGTCTTCAGGTCGAGGTGGTGCGGACGGCGCAATTCGCCCGAATCCTTGTCTTCAGCGTAGGTCGGCTTCTTCAGTGCGTCCGCCGAGCGGCGCATGCCACGCCGCGAGGGCGATGTTTTTCTTCTGGGAACGGCCATAACGGTCCTCTAGGGGTGTTGTCGGAGGGCATCGTCCCGGTGCGGACCGCCCAGCGCTTCAAAGCACGGGCTAAGATGCCGATAAGGCCGCGCTTATAGAGGAAGGGATGGCGTATGGCTAGGGTCGGATGCGGCTAAAACGCGCCAAAATTGGCTCAGAAAGCACGATTTTCGTTCCAGCAGCGCGGCACGGCGTTGGCGCGCGCCATATAGGTTCCGGCCAGACGGCGCACCCCGGGGCCGGGAGTGCGAGCGCTGCGCTTGATCGGATTGGGCAGGATCGCCGCCAGCAGGGCCGCCTCGCGCGGCGACAGGGTGGCCGCCGAACGGCCGAACGCGTATTGCGACCCTGACTCGGCCCCGAACTGCCCGGATGGCCCGAGTTCGGCGATGTTGAGGTAGATCTCGAGCACCCGCTGCTTGGGCAGCACCAGATCGATCCACATCGCCAGCGGGATCTCCAGCGCCTTGCGGACCACGCTGCGACCGGGCCACAGGAACAGGTTCTTGGCCACCTGCTGGGTGATGGTCGAACCGCCACCCGAAACCTCGCCTTCTTCGTGGTCGTCGATCGCGTCCTGCAGCGCGCCCCAATCGACCCCGCGATGGCTGCAGAATTTGGCGTCCTCGGAGCCCACCACCGAACGCGGCAGCGACGGCGAAATCGCCTTGAAATCGATCCATTGCCGCGACACCGGCGCGCCCTTGAGCCAGCGCCAGGCCATCAGCGTCGAGACCGGATGGCCGGCGCGGTAGAACGGCGTCACCAGATACGGCAACAGCAGCAGCGCCAGTAAAATCAGCAATAAAATTCGGACAAAGCGCAAATTCGGATGCTTCCGGTTCAGCCAAGCCGGCCCTGGGTCGATCAAGAGACCCCTTAATAGGTGACATCACCATGATATTTCGTGGGTTTTCCAGCGCTTTTAAGGCGTTTCGGGCCGGCTGGCGGAATTGACTGACGCCGTGCCATCAACGATTGTCCGGCCAAATTGATCTGGAGCTATTCTTAAATGACGACCGCCACTGCCGACTTTACCAAACGATTGGACCAGACCGCCGAAGATACCGAAGCCCTGCTGGCGAAGCTGTTGTCGGACACGCTGCTAGCGGATGAGATCGCGCGGCCGAAGCGGCTGATGGACGCGATGCGCTATTCGAGCCTCGGCGGCGGCAAGCGGCTGCGGCCGTTCCTGGTGGTCGAGAGTTCGGCCGTGTTCGGCGTTCCGCGCGACGCCGCGTTGCTCGCGGGCGCCGCGCTGGAATGCATCCACTGCTATTCGCTGATCCATGACGATCTGCCGGCGATGGACAACAGCGACCTGCGGCGCGGCCGGCCCACGCTGCACAAGAAGACCGACGACGCCACCGCGATCCTCGCCGGCGACGGCTTGCTGACGCTGGCCTTCGACATCGTCACCCGCGACGAAATTCATAAGGATCCCACCGTGCGCCTGCTGCTGACGCGCGCGCTGGCACGCGCCTCCGGCATCGGCGGCATGGTCGGCGGACAGATACTTGATCTCGCCGGCGAAGGCCGCTTCGGCGACCGCGAGCCGGTCGACGTGGCACGGCTGCAGCAGATGAAGACCGGTGCGCTGCTGCGCTATGGCTGCATCGCGGGCGCGATCCTCGGCCAGTCGACGCCGCAGGAATATCAGGCGCTCGACGATTACGGCCGCGCGCTCGGCGAGGCATTCCAGATTGCCGACGATCTGCTCGACGTCGAAGGCGACGCCGCCGCACTCGGCAAGCCGGCCGGCGCCGATGCGGCGCTCGGCAAGACCACCTTCGTCACGCAACTGGGCATCGACGGCGCCAAGCAGCGCGTGCGCGATTTGCTGGCGCGCGCGGATGCAGCGCTATCGATCTTCGGCGCCAAGGGCGACGTGCTGAAGGCCGCGTCGCGCTTTGTCGCCGAACGCAAGAGCTGACGTGCCATCGCAGAAAAAGGAGCTCGACGAACTGGTCGACCGGTTCAGGAAAAAGCCGGTTCTGCTCCGTGTGGTCTATGGGCGGCCCCGCACCTTCCTCGCCATTGCGGTCGGCATCGTCGCGTTCTTTTTGCTGCCGGGGTCGTTGCGGCTGGTAACGCGGCTGCTGGTGAGCTGGGATATCTTTGCAGCACTCTATCTGGTGCTGGTCTTCACCATGGTGTTTCGCAGCGGTCTGGCGCATATCCGCCGCAACGCGGTGCTGCAGGACGACGGCCGGTTCCTGATCCTGCTGGTAACGGCGCTCGGCGCCTTCGCCAGCATCGCCGCCATCGTGTTCGAACTCGGCGCATCGAATCGCAGCGCGCCGGGCCTGGTGCTGGCGACGGTGACCATCGCCCTGTCTTGGGCGGCGGTGCACACCGTGTTCTCGCTGCATTACGCGCATGAATATTACCGCAGCGGCAAGCCCGGCGGCCTGCAGTTTCCAAGCGGCGACCAGCACGAGGACGCTGATTACTGGGATTTCGTCTATTTCTCGTTCGTGATCGGGATGACCGCGCAGGTCTCCGATGTCGGGATCACCGACAAGATCATCCGCCGCACCGCGACCGTGCACGGCATCATCTCGTTCGTGTTCAATACCGCGCTGGTGGCGCTGATGGTCAACATCGCCGCCAGCGCCATCTAGCCAAGCGCGTGAGGCGCAGCCTTGGTTACGGGCACACGCCCGACATGATGGCGCCGTAGGAATTGCAGCCCGTCTGTCGTTCCTGGCCGGTCAACGGCCGGCCCTGAGCCGACATTCCAGCGCGTGAAGACGACGGCACGCCATCAGGCGAACGCCTGACAATCACCCGCCTTGGTTCTCGCTCGTACCCTGGCTCCCGATCGTAGCTTCGTTCACGATCGTATCTTGCCTCCGGGGCCCGCCTTGCTTCCGGCCGGTCGCGCCGGGCCTCGGGCCTGTTGGCGCGGCGCTTCTCGCACTCATTGTCGTCGTTGAGGAACGATCCTGCCGCACAGGTGATCCTGACGCAGCGATCGCCATCGGCCTCGAAGCCATGCTGGCAGACCAGCGGGCAAACGCGCGAGTTCTTCTGCTTGATCGCATCGAGCGTGTCGACGCTGGCGACCTTGGCATCGAGCTTGGTGCCGGCGTAGCGATTGAACTGCGTCAGCGAGCGCTGCGAGGCGGCGTTCCAGTCGCCGTCGGTGGTGCCGGCCAGGCAGCCGACGCGACGCAGTTCGGCCTGCACCGATTTGGTGACGTCGTTCGGCGCCGCTGCCGGCGGCAGGGCCGCGAGGGTCACGGGCTTTTCCTTGGCCGGTTCTTTGGCCGGCGCGGGTGCTTCGGACGCTAGGCGTGTCTGTTCCGCCGCCGTGGCCTGGTCCTGCGCAATCTGCTTGGCCTTTTCGGCGGCGATGCGCGCCTGTTCGGCGGACCTGACATCGGCCTCGGCCTTCGACTGCACCGATTTCTGGGCGCCCTCGGCGACCAGCCGCGCCCGCTCCTGTTCGGCCAGCCGCGCCTTCTCGGTGGCCGCGACACGGATTTCCTCGGCCGCGATCTTGTCGAGCTGCAGCTTGGCGAGGCTGGCATAGAAACCATCCGGGTATTGCTTGAGGAAGGCGTCGAGCGCGTTCCTGTTGCCGAGTTGCAGCGCCAATTCGTAATCGCGGCGGGCTTCGGCCTGCGCGCTGAGCGCGGGCGAGGGAGCCGCCGCGGCGGGCGCCGCCTTCGGCGCCGGCACCAGCGGCACGTCTTCGCCACCCAGCGAGCCATAGACAAACGGCTCCTGCTTGTTGCCGGTGGTCTTGAGCACTTCGTCGCGGACAAATCCGAAAGCGCGGCGCACGTCGAGCCCGGGCGTCGCGATGTGGCGCGAAAGCGCCGTCGTAAACGGGCTGTTCTTGCCGTCGCCATCGGCGGCGGTGAACCCGGCCTTGGCCGAATAGGCGATCAGCACGTTCGGGCTTGACGGTTCGACCTTGGCCAGGCCCTGGCCGATCGCGCGCGAGGCCACGGTTCGTTTCATCGACTTGGCAAACGGATTGTCGCGGCAGGCGTCGAGGATGACGAGCCGCAATTTCTTGGCCGGCTCGATCGCAATCAATATGCGATCCAGCGAGAGCGCCTCATCATACACGTCGGTGTCGCGTTCGAGCTTCGCGTCCACCGGAATCAAATAGTTGTTGCCGTCCACCTCGATGCCATGGCCGGCATAATAGACAACGGCGATATCGGCATCGCGGGCGCGGTCGGCGAAATCGCGCAGCGCGCGGCGGGTTTCGGCCGCCGGCAAATCGCGGCGGGAATCGACGACATCGAAGCCCGCATCCTTCAGGGTCACGGCGATCTTGGCGCTGTCGTTAACCGGATTGGCGAGCTGCGCGACGTTCTGGTAGGCGGAATTGCCGAGCACCAGCGCCACGCGCTTCTCGGCAAACGCCGGCTGGGCCACAGCCAATAGCGCTGCGGCAGCAAGAGCCGATCGGTACAATCTTAGCGATCCAGATTTGATCATGACGCTTCCGGAGCCTCGCGATTTCTAACACTGCCTATGCCTAGCATCTGCAATGGCCGGGCTTTGTGAGGTGGGTCACGAACCCAGACCGGCTGATCGCACCACCGTCCTATCGTTAGTCCGCCCAGTGTAGCGCAGGTTCGCCGGATTCTGGCGTCCTTTCTGCCTGGTTCCCCGGCCGGGCGTGCGGACCTCCCCGGGGGTGGACGGCGCCGCGCGGAATTTCAGCGCGGGATGTGCCCCTCATATTGCGGCAGATCGTCCGTGATCGCGAACCAGGGCGCCCTGGAGCCCACGAAAATATGGGCGGTGGGGCGGATCGAGGGGGCGTCGACCAGCGTTCCCATCGCGACATGGACAAAGGCGCCATCGCGCACCACCGAGTAGAGCAACGAGCCGCATCGCCGGCAGTGCGCGTTGTGGCCGGCAGCATCGCCATGGATCATCACATTGTCGTCACCCGCGATGACACGGAGCTTGTCGCGCGCGATGCCGGCAAACGGCTTGAACGCCGAACCCGTGGTCCGCCGGCAATTCGAGCAATGGCAATTGAGAGCATATTCGAATGAATCAGCCACGGCGTAGCGCACCGCGCGGCAGAAGCATTCTCCGGCCAGAATGCGAGCATTCGAATTCGCTGAACCCGCCATGAATCAATCCCTTGCTGCGCTCTTGAACTCATCCATAGCGCAATTCATCTGTTCGTGGCTTACTTCAACTCGAACAAATCCAGCATCCTGGGGAGGACTACCGTGAGCGAGACCCGATCGAGCGTCGAAGGCGTTGTCCAAAGTTATTTCGATGGCCTGTATGAAGGCAATGCCGACAAGCTCGGCGCCATCTTCGATCCCACCGCCGATTTGCGCTGGGTGGAGAAAGGCGAATTACAGGTGCTGACCGTGCCGGACTGGCTGGATCGCGTGCGCAAGCGGCCGTCGGCAAAGGCCGAAGGCAAGCCGCGCGAGGATTTCATCGTCACCATCGACCGTTCCGACGAATCCACCGCCTTCATCAAGGTGCGCTGCCAATTGCCGCCGCGTTATTTCACCGATTATCTGGTGGCGATGAAACTCTCCGACGGCTGGAAGATCGTCTCGAAGTCCTACCGCTACGATATGCGCGAGTGACGCGCGTTTAAGCGCGAACACCCGCCGGCGCTGGCGCCGCATTGCCGCGCCGGCGGCTGAAATTTCCCCGCAGCACGCGCATCACGATCGCCGGCCGCAGCAGCCTGGTCGACAGCACCTCGAGATCCGTAACGACGGCATAGAAATCCGACAGCGCTCGCGCGGCCAGCAGGCCGCCCATGCTCGCTCCGATCACAATTGCATGCTGGCCAGTATGCGCCATGGTGATGCTCCCGCTCTCGCCTCACCTGCACCTGCAGGTTCCACTGGTAGGGGCGATGCCCGCGCCGGTTCTGGCGGGGCGGGCCACAAATTTTGTCAGGGAAGATTTGAAACCGGATCGGACCTTGTCCGCGCGCCATCCGAAAGCATTGACGCGCAAGGGTTTCCTTGCGAATTGGGCCATCATGGAAGCCAAATTTCAGATCTTTTTGATCCTGCTCGCCGTGCTGGCAGGTACCGCCTTGCTGGCGCGCCGAACCAACGTGGCCCCGGCGATCCTGTTGCTGCTGACCGGCATTGTCCTCGCCTTCGTGCCGGGCATGCCGTCAATCGAATTGCCGCCCGAACTGGTGCTGCTGGTGGTGCTGCCGCCGCTGATCTATTCGGCAAGCGTCGCGATGAGCTGGCGCGAATTCAAATTCAATCTTCGCCCGATCATCCTGCTCTCGGTCGGCTGCGTGATCTTCACCGCCTTCGCGGTCGCCGCCGCGACGCATTATCTGATCGGGCTGCCGTGGACCGTCGGCTTCCTGCTCGGGGCCATCGTCGCACCGCCCGACGTGGTGGCGCCGCTGGCGATCGCCCGCAAACTGGGCATGCCGCGCCGGATCCTGGTCGTCCTCGAGGGCGAAGGCCTCGCCAACGATGCCACCGCGCTGATCCTTTATCGTTTCGCGACCGTCGCGATCATGACCGGCATGTTCTCGCTGCCGAAGGCGACCGGCACATTCGCCGCCATTGTCGTTTGCGAGCTGCTGTTCGGCGCCGCGGTGGGCTGGCTCAGCCTGCGCATGCGCCGCCGTGCCCGTGATCCGCAAGTCGAGATCACGCTGTCGCTGATCACGCCCTACCTCGCCTTCTGGATTCCACACCACTTTGGCGGCTCCGGCGTGATCGCGACCGTCGCCTGCGGGCTCTATATGAGCTGGAACGGGCCATTGTTGATCTCGTCGGCGACGCGCCTGCAGGGCGTCTTCTTCTGGGACCTCGTGATCTATCTGATCGAGGGCCTTCTGTTCCTGCTGACCGGCTTCCAGATGCGCGCGCTCTACGAGAAGTCCAAGGCGTTTCCGCTGGACGAGATTCTGTTCGCTACCGCGCTGGTCACGATCATCGTGATCGTCGCGCGATTCGCCTGGGTCTATCCCGCACTCTATCTACCGCGGTTTCTGAATCCGCGCCTGCGGGCGCGCGATCCGTATCCTCCGTGGCAAAATGCATTTGTGATCGCCTTTACAGGCGTGCGCGGTGCCGTATCGCTGGCCGCCGCACTGGCGTTGCCATTCGCGCTGCCGGACGGCCAAGGCTTCCCGCATCGCGACCTGATCCTGTTCGTGTCCTTTGGCGTCATCTTCTTCACGCTGGTCGGACTGGGGTCCACCCTGCCGCTGGTGGTGCGATGGATAGGGTTGACGCAGGCCGGCCGCGAGGAGCACATCGCCGAGCATGAGGCCGAAATCGCGGCGCGGCGCGAGGCGCTCGATGCCGCGCTCAAATCGCTCGATGCCATCACCAACGACCGCGAACTGACGGATGAGGTCGTCAAGCTGCTGCGCGCACGGCACGAGACCCGCGCCAACCAGTTGCCGGACTCGCTCGATCCCGATCGTCCCGACGTCTCGGCTGAAGGCACCGAGCTGACGCGGGAATTGATTTCATCGGAACGGAAATTCATCCACGCGCTGCTGCGCGATGGCAAGATCACCGACGAGACCAGGCGGCGGATCGAGCGCGACCTCGATCTGGAGGAAGCGAGTTTGAGCAATCGGGAGTATCGAAGGATTCCGCTCTAAGCAGCGTCATTGCGAGGAGCGCAGCGACGAAGCAATCCACACTCCGCTTCGCCTAGCCGTGAGATGGATTGCTTCGCGGAGCCTGTCATCGGGCGCGCATTCGCGCGACCCGGTGGCTCGCAATGACGGCGGTGAGAGTGTGCCCTACTCGGCCGCGACATTCCGCCCGGGGCCGCCGACGAATCCCGCTGCGTCGCCGAAGCGTTCGATCATCACAGCGGTAAGGTCCTTGGCCTTGCTGGTGACGCAGGCGCCGGAGCGGACGGTGTAGCGGTCCTGATGCCTGACGTGCGGCGGCGCTTCGCCCTGCTGCAGGGCGCGGGCAGCCTCCATCACCAGTTTGCGGAAATGCATGATGCCCAGATCCGTTGGACCGAGATGTTCGCGGGTGCGATCGGCGATCCGGCCCTGGCTGTCCTGCACCGCGGCGTCCTGTTCGGAGACGCCCTTGATGCCGGTGTAGCTCTTGGTCTTCTGCAGCTTGCGATCGATCAAATAATCGTTCGCCCGGTTACGCAGCGGAATGTAGTTCTCGTCGACCTCCGACATCACGCCATTGCCGCGATCATAGCCGTCGCGTTCGGCCTGCGTCAGCGGCCGGTCCGGATTCCAGGCGTAGGTGTAGATCCAGCAAGCGGTGTCGGTCACCGGGATGAAACTCTGGCCGAAGATGTTCTCGCCCGGCATCGAGCTCGGCGCATAGGCATGCACCGGCATCAGGAACTGGGCGATGCGCCAGTAGATGTTGTCGGAGCCGGTGAGCCGGCCGCCGGCGACGGTGAGGCCGGCCTCATGCGGGCTGATCTTGATCACCGGGCGCGGGTCTTCGGCGATCCAGCGCATGTGATCGGTCGCAACCCGCGTCAGCGGATTCACGAAATGCCGCTTGATGTCGAGGATTTCGTTCTCTTCTTTCTCGAACGACAGATGCGCGAAGGTGAAATGCGCGGTGTCGATCGAACCTTCCAGTGCCTGCACCCAGTTGCAGTCCTGCCATTTCTTGGTGACGTAGCGGTGCGAGGCCGGCACCAGCGCCATCTCCAGCGCCGGTAATTCCGGCATCGCATCCGCCGGGCCCATATAGGCCCAGATCATGTCGCCCCATTCGCGCACCGGATAGGATTTGATCCTGATCAGGTCTTTTGCGTTGAGATCGGGATAAGAGGTCGGCATGTCGACGCAGTTGCCTGACGTGTCGAACTTCCAGCCGTGATAGACGCAGCGGATGCCGCATTCCTCGTTGCGGCCGAGCCAGAGATTGGCGCCGCGGTGTGGGCAATATTGATCGATCACGCCGACCATGCCGCGGCTGTCGCGGAAGGCCAGCAATTCCTCGCCCATGACGGTGATCTTCTTCGGCGTGCCGTCGGCATCAGGCAATTCCGCCGACAGCAGCACCGGCATCCAGAACCGGCGCAGCAATTCGCCCATTCCTGTTCCCGCACCGCTTTCGGTCAGGAACCTGTTGTCTTCGGCGCGGAGCATGGGTGTCCTCCGATTGCTATTTGCTTTTGGCAGAGCTTGGCGCAGGCGGACCGGGGCGTCAACGATCTGTGCCCTGCCCCGTGGACGATACAGGGTTGCTCGATTATCCTCGGGTGTCATCCTTGGAGGCGACGATGCCGACCCAACAGGATATTTCCACCCATTACACCCATGGCGATCTGGTTGCCGCGATCCGGAGCGGCGTCGAAAAGCTCGGCAAGACGATCGACAACGTGACCGTCGACGATCTCGCGCCGGTCGACGAGTTTCATGTCGGCGGGCGCCAGGCCTCCGAACATTTTCTCGATCAGCTCGGTCTTACCGGCGGGAAACATATTCTCGACGTCGGATGCGGCCTTGGCGGGCCCGCGCGGTTTGCTGCCGGCCGGTACCGCTGCCGGATCGATGGAATCGATCTCACGCCCGAATATGTCGAGACCGGGCAGGTGATCTGCAAATGGGTCGGCCTCGCAGACCGCATTTCACTGCATCAGGGCAGCGCGCTTTCCATGCCGTTTGATGACGGCACTTTCGATGGCGCCTACATGCTCCATGTCGGAATGAACATCGAAGACAAGGCAAAGCTTTGTGCGGAGGTCGGCCGCGTGCTGCGGCCGGGCGCATTGTTTGGCATCTACGACATCATGAAGACCGGCGAAGGGGAACTGACATTTCCGGTGCCGTGGGCGACAACGGCCGCGTCAAGCGCCGTCGCATCACCCGGGCAATACCGCAGTGCGCTCCAGGCGGCCGGCTTTGAAGTGACGACCGAACTCAATCGCCGCGACTTCGCGGTTGCTTTCTTCGACCAGTTGCGCGCCAGAACCATGGCCGCGGGCGGTCCACCGCCGTTGGGACTTCATGTGTTGATGGGCCGCAATGCCCCTGACAAGATCCAGAACATGATCCGAAATATCGCCGATGGCCGCATCGCCCCGGTCGAGTTGATTGCCCGGAAGGGGTAACGGCCGATCTTATACCGGCCGTTCGCCCTTCACCGTCACCCGCGTGCCTGATCGGGTGTGCGGCCAGTAGTCCCACATTGCGCGGTGCTGGGCGCAGCGGTTGTCCCAGAACGCGATGGCATTTTCACTCCAGCGGAAGCGGCACTGGAACAGCGGATTTTCGGCGTGCTGGTAGAGATAGGCGAGCACAGCGTCGCTCTCGTCGCGGGGAACGCCGACCAGAAAGCGCGTAAAACCGCGGTTGACGTAGAGCGCCTTCTTGCCCGTCACCGGATGGGTGCGCACGACAGGGTGTTCGGCGCGCGGATATTCCGGGCGGTCGGCGACGCCGTAATTGGCGTAGAGCCCGCGATAGGTCTGCTCGCCGTCATGCAGCGCGGTGAGCCCGTCGAGATAGGCCTTCATCCGGTCCGACAGCGATTCATAGGCCGCGTACATGTTGGCGAACAGCGTGTCGCCGCCGCGCGGCGGGCATTGCTTGATGTAGAGGATCGAGCCCATCGGCGGCTCGACGTCGCACGAGACATCGGTGTGCCAGCCCTCGCCATTGGCGCGCGGTGAATCCTTGTCGGCGTAGATCTTCATCAGCGCCGGATCCTCGCCTTCATGCGGTGCTGCCGGATGGATATGCAGATCGCCGAACTGGCGGCCGAACGCCAGATGCTGTTGCGGCGTGATGTGCTGGTCGCGGAAGAAGATCACGAGGTTTTCGGCGAGCGCGCGATGGATCTCGTCCATCGTCCGGTTCGACAAGGAGCCGGCAAGATCGACGCCAGAAATCTCCGCGCCGATGATCGGGGTCAGCTTCTCGACGCCGATGGTCTCAAAGGGTTCGCTTTCGCCGGTGACGTGCCGGTAGCGTGGTCCCTGCTTGCTGGACAGCGAGCTCATGGGCGTTCTCCCAATCGTTATTGCTTGGGATCATCGTAGCCGGGATGGCGGGAAGCGCAATCGCGGATCGGTGCGTAGGGTGGGTTAGCCGAAGGCGTAACCCACCGCCGAAGGGAAAGACGAAGATGGTGGGTTACGCTTCGCTAACCCACCCTACAAGCGTCACTCCGCGGCGGTCACCGGCGTCTTCGCGCCCGCCCCGTAACGCTGATCGATATAATCGATCACCAGCGCCTTGAAGTCGGCGGCGATCGAGGGGCCGCGCAGGGTGCGGAACTTCTTGCCGTCGACGAACACCGGCGCGGCCGGCGCTTCGCCGGTGCCGGGCAGCGAGATGCCGATATTGGCGTGCTTGGATTCGCCGGGGCCGTTGACGATGCAGCCCATGACCGCGACGTTCAGGGCTTCAACACCGGGATACTGCGTCTTCCAGCCCGGCATCTCTTCCCTGATGAAATCCTGGATCGAGCGCGCCAGTTCCTGGAACGTGGTCGAGGTCGTGCGGCCGCAGCCCGGGCATGCCGCGACCAGCGGCACGAAGGTGCGGAAGCCCATGGTCTGCAGCAATTCCTGCGCGACCTGAACTTCCAGCGTGCGATCACCGCCGGGCTCGGGCGTCAGCGAAATGCGGATGGTATCGCCGATACCTTCCTGCAGCAGGATGCCGAGCGCCGCGGACGACGCCACGATGCCCTTCGATCCCATGCCGGCTTCGGTGAGGCCGAGATGGATCGCGTAGTCCGAGCGCTCCGCGAGCACCTCGTAAACCGCGATCAGATCCTGCACGGCGGAAACCTTCGCCGACAGGATCATCTTGTTCTTGGGCATGCCGAGTTCTTGCGCACGCGCCGCCGACAGCAGCGCCGACTGCACCATGGCCTCGCGCATCACCGCCCGCGCGTCGCGCGGGTTCGGCAAGGCGGTGTTCTCGTCCATCAGCTTGGTGAGCAGCTCCTGATCGAGCGAACCCCAATTGGCGCCGATGCGCACCGGTTTGTTGTTCTTGTTGGCGATCTCGATGATGTCGGCAAACTGAGTGTCGCGCTTGTTCTTGAAGCCGACATTGCCAGGATTGATGCGGTACTTGTCGAGCGCCTCGGCGCAGGCCGGATAATCCGCCAGCAGCTTGTGCCCGATGTAATGGAAATCGCCGATCAGGGGCGTGGTGACGCCGAGCTTGCGCAGGCCGTCGCGGATATGCGGAACAGCAGCGGCGGCCTCTTCGCGGTCCACCGTGATGCGGACCATTTCGGAGCCGGCGCGCGACAAGGCTGCGACCTGGGCGATGGTGCCGTCGATATCGGCGGTATCGGTGTTGGTCATCGACTGCACGACGATCGGCGCGCCGCCGCCGACGGCGACATTGCCGACCATGACCTGGGTGGTTTTATGCCGGGCGCTGGGGCCGGCGACGTCGTCTTGCGGCGGTTTTTCGGGCTTGTTCATGGCGTCTCGAATATCAGGTTTTGGTGACATTCACCAAGGGGACGGTGACGGGCCTGACGGCCGCACCCGGATTTGAACTTTATCTGTTTATTTTCAATAGTTTATGCGGCTATTGCGGTTGAAGGCTGGTGATCAACGCCCGAGCCTTCCCTCCCGGCTATATTGGACAGGAATCGCCGGATTGAAAGGGCGGGATACGCCGGGCGGCCCCGCCTTTTCATCTGACGTCGCAGACCCTAGCATCGTTCAATTCAACGGGAGGTCAGGATGTCGGAGCTCATCAGCACGGTGGAACTTGCCGGCATCCTCGATCGGCCCGATCTGCGGCTGTTCGATTGCACGACCTATCTCGAACCGGCGCCCGACGGCGTCAACGTTCCCTATATCGCGGTGCCCGGCCACAAGACGTTTGCGGCCGGCCATATTCCCGGCGCGGACTTTCTCGACCTGCAGGGCGAGTTCTCCGATTCCAGCACCGTGCTTCGCTTCATGATGCCCGATATCGCGCAGCTCGAGGCGGCGTTCGGGCGTCACGGCGTCGATGCCAATAGCCGCGTCGTGCTCTATTCCATCGGCACGCCGATGTGGGCGACGCGGTTCTGGTGGATGCTGCGATCGCTCGGCTTTGACAATGCCGCGGTGCTCGATGGCTGCTTCGACAAATGGAAGGCGGAGGAGCGGCCGATCGAGACCGGGCCGGCGAAGGGGCATAAGCCAGCGAAATTCGTGGCCAAGCCGCGGCCCGGCTTTTTCGTCGGCAAGGACGAGGTGCTCGCCGCCGTTGCCGATCACAGCGCCGTCGTCGTCAATGCGCTCGGCCCGCAATTCCACAAGGGCCTGGAGCCGAGTCGCTATGGCCGGCCCGGACGCATTCCCGGCAGTTGCAATGTGTCGGCGGCAACGCTGCTCGATCCTGCGACGCGCGTCTTCATACTGCTTGCGGACGCCGAAGCGAAATTTGCTACCCAAGGCCTGCGCAGGGACAAGCGCGTGATCGCCTATTGCGGCGGCGGCATCTCGGCCACCATCGATCTGTTCCTGCTGCACCGGCTCGGCTACGACAACCTCACCCTCTATGACGGCTCGATGGGCGAATGGGCCAAGGATGCCGCGCTGCCGATCGAGACGGATTAGATCGACATCTCTCAACGTCGTTGCGAGGAGCGATAGCGACGAAGCAATCTATCTTTTCGCACGGGAGGCAAAAATGGATTGCTTCACTACGCTCGCAATGACGGAAGCGTCACGCCACTCACACGTTCGGATCGGGCGCGACGGCCGCGCGCGCCGCTTCCGGCCGGTTGACGAGATAGAGCCCGGCGATCACGAGCAGCGCCGCAACACCAAACGCTATCGTCAGCGTGTCGTGCAGGATGAAGTACGCCGCCACCACACCGAACAGCGGCGTAATGAAGGTGAAGGCCGACAATTTGCTGGCCGAATAGGTCTTCACCAGCGCGAACCACAACAGGAACGTCAGGCCCACCACCCAGAACGCCTGATAGGCCAATAGCGCCAGCGACAGCGGGCCGGGAACGTGCGTGATGGTTTCGCCCGAAATCCACGCCGCAAGCGCAAGAATCGGGATCGAGACGGCGACCTGATAACCGAGCCCCTTTTCCGCCGGCGCCCTGATCAGATTGGTCGCCTTGACGATCAGCGTCGTGGTCGCCCACAGCGCGCCGCCGGCGACGATCAGGAGGTCGCCCATCAACACCTTGGCGTCGACATTGGCCTGCGGGACGCCGATCGCGAGCGCGACGCCGGCAAAGCTCAAACCGAGCCCGCCCCATTGCGAGGCGCGCAGCCGTTCGCCGAGAAAGACATAGGAGCCGAGTGCGACGAAGAACGGCGCCGTGTACAGGAACACGGCGGCGCGCGACGCCGACGTCAGCAGCAGGCCGCGATAGATCAGCACGAATTCGATGCCGAAGATGACGCCCGCAATCATGCCGGGCAACAGCGTGCCGTCACGCTCGAAGAATTTGACGCCGCGAAACCAGCCGATCACGAGCAACACCGGCAACGCGCCAAGGGAGCGGACCAGGGCCTGCAGCATCGGCGGCACGTCCGGCAGCACCAGCTTCACCGCGATCTGGTTGAACCCCCAGCTCAGGCACAGCATCAGCATCAATGCGATAGCGCCCGGGGTGAGGGCACGCCCGGCTGAAGAGATCACTTGATTGGACGACATTTATCCTCGTGGCCGGCTTGGCGCCGCGTTCATTATTATTGCTTCTGACAATGCGCGCAGGTGCCGGCAATCTCGACCACGGAAAGTTTTGGTGCAAAACCTGACGCGCGCGCCGCGGCATTGAGGCTTTGGGCGACGGGAGCGGCGGGAATTTCACCGACCGAGCCGCAATGATCGCAGATCAGGAACGCCACCATCGAGGTTTCGTCATGGTCATGGGCGCAGGCCAGAAACGCGTTGCGGCTTTCGATGCGATGGACGAGGCCGTTCTCCATCAGGAAATCGAGCGCGCGGTACACCGTGATCGGCGCCGGCCGCGGCATCGATTTGGCCAGTTCGTCGATCACCTCATAGGCCCCGAGCGGACGGTGGCTGGACAATAAAGCCTGCAGCACCTGGCGCCGGATCGGGGTGAATTTCTGTGCCCGCCTGGCGCAAACCTGCTCGGCATGCGCGATCGCTTCCGCAGTGCAGCGGCCGTGATCATGATCGGGTGCGGGAAAGGTGGGTTTGGCCAAGGTCATGCCGGCGGTTTGTAGCATTTTGACGCCCAATCCCAAAGCCCGGCGGTTCCCAAGGCACCAGCCATGTTCTGCGGGCGGGGCTGGTAGGTGTTAACCCGGCATGCGGAATTCATGAGCTAGCTTATAATATCCCTAGCTTATGGAGACCAATCCTATGCGCGGTTCCGTGGATATGAACTTGCTGTTTACGCTCGGCGAGGTGCAGCGGCTGGTGCGCGCCTATGCCGACAAGCAGGCGGCCCGCTACGGCATCACCCGCGCGC
Organism: Bradyrhizobium sp.; assembly: GCA_050726155.1. GTDB lineage: Bacteria > Pseudomonadota > Alphaproteobacteria > Rhizobiales > Xanthobacteraceae > Bradyrhizobium. The sequence goes on along the minus strand of JBOHIT010000703.1, from coordinate 2,037 downwards.
AATGGGCGGTTTTGGCCAAAGTCGAGCGCACCGAAGGGCTGAAGCAGACGGAACTCGCCGAACTCCTGGAGATGCAGCCGATTACGCTGACCCGGCTGATCGACAAGCTCTGCGACAATGGCTGGATCGAGCGCCGCGGTGACGAGACCGATCGCCGCGTCAACCGCCTCTATCTGAAGAAGGCCGCACGCCCGCTGCTCGGCAAGCTAAGCGGATTGCGCTCCGAACTAACGGCGACGGCGCTCGAGGGGATCAACCCCGCCGACGCCCACCGCCTGCTCGCCCAACTCGAATCAATCAAGGAAAACGTTCGCAACGCGATCCAGAATCCGCCCAGCGAACCGCCCCGAAAGGAACAGCGTTATGGCTGATCCCGTGCTCAAATTCCCGCCCGAACAGAAGGCCGCCGAACAGAAAAGCGCCGAGCCCGCCCCGCGCCCGAAACTGGCCGCCGAACCGCGCCGCCGGCTGATGGCCGGCATGCGCCGCTATCGCCGCTTTCTGTTGCTGGTGGTGCTGCCGCTGGTCGCCGCCGTGGCGGGATTCACCTTCTATCTCAATGGCGGGCGCTACGTGACCACGGATGATGCCTATGTCGGCGCGCAGAAGGTGCTGATCACGTCCGACGTGTCAGGCAAAATCATCAGCGTCACCGTCAAGGAAGGCCAGCAGGTCACGACCGGCGACACCCTGTTCCAGATCGATCCGGTACCGTTCCAGCTGGCGCTTGCCCAGGCACGCGCCAAACTGGAAGACGCCAAGACCAGCCACGGCAACCTGGTCGCCAACGTCGCGCTCTATTCGCAAACCCTCGAGATCGTGAACAGCGGCATTGCGCTCAAGCAGCGCGACGTCGAGCGCAAGAATTCGCTGGTCAAGAGCAATGCCGGATCGCAGCTCGATCTCGACAACAGCGCCACCGCGCTGGTCACAGCCCAGGCGCAGCGGCAGCTGGTGACGCAGCAGCGCTCCAATGCCCTCACCCAGCTGCTCGGCAACCCCGATCTGCCGCTCGAGCAGTTTCCGGCCTACATGCAAGCCAAGGCCGCACTCGACGACGCCCAGCGCAACCTCGATCTGACCACGGTGCGCGCACCGATGAACGGCGTCGCCACGCAGGTCGAGCAGATCCAGCTCGGCCGCTTCGTGATGGCGGGCGCGCCGGTGTTCTCCGTGATCGACGTCGCCAACCCCTGGGTCGACGCCAATCCGAAGGAATCCGATTTCACCTATGTGGCCGTCGGCCAGAGCGTCACGCTCGACGTCGATGCATTCCCCAACCACGTGTTCAAGGGCACGGTCGGCTCGCTTTCGCCCGGCACCGGCGCGCAATTCGCGATCCTGCCGCCGCAGAATGCGACCGGTAATTTCGTCAAGGTGGTGCAGCGCGTGCCGGTTCGGATCTATTTCGACAAGAACGACAAGTTCGTGCGCAAGCTCAAGGCCGGCATGAGCGTCTACGCCACCATCGACACCAACCATCGCCGCTCGCTCGCGAACCTGCTCGGTTTCTCGCCGGCGGTGGCGAGCCACGAAACAGAAGACTGATCATGCCGACGCAGGGCCCGACACCTGCTGCGGTCCCCGGCCTGCGCCGGAACATGGTCACGATCTGCGCCATGACGGCGACGATCATGCAGGCGCTCGACACCACCATCGCCAATGTCGCGCTGCCCTACATGCAGGGCACGCTGTCGGCCTCTCAGGACCAGATCAACTGGGTACTGACTTCCTATATCGTCGCCGCCGCGATCATGACCGCACCGGTGGGGTGGGTCGCCAACCGCTTCGGCCGCAAGCGCATCTTCATCATCTGCTCCGGCGGCTTCACGATCGCTTCGGTGCTGTGCGGCCTCGCGCAAGACATCAACCAGATGGTGGTGTTTCGCCTGCTGCAGGGTGTGTTCGGCGCAGCGCTGGTGCCGCTGTCGCAGGCGGTGATGCTGGACTCCTACGCGCTGCACGAACGCCCCAAGGCGATGGCAATCTGGGGCATGGGCGTGATGTTGGGCCCGATCATGGGACCGTCATCACGCC
>JBOHIT010000702.1:0-7398 GCA_050726155.1 Bradyrhizobium sp. | reverse complement strand
CACCGGTATGGGCTGGCACGCCCGACGAGGCGAGGGCGCTTGCCGACAAGGCCGCAGCCCTGATTGTGGCTGAAGGTGAAAAGGCGTTTCCCAAGATAAACGATCCTGCGGGCGAGTTTGTCCAGGGCGATCTGTTTGTGGCGGTGCTCGACAAAGACGTCGTCGTACGCGCTACCGGCGTCAATCCGAAACTGATTGGCGTCAACATGGCTGACGCGGTCGACCCTGACGGCTTCAGGTTCTCGCATGAGGCGGTCAGGATCGCCCATACCGATGGCTCAGGCTGGATCACCTACAGGTTTACCAATCCGTCCAGCAAAAAGATCGAGCCAAAGAAGACCTGGGTGGCAAAAGCTGGCGAATTTACGGTGCTTTGCGGCGCGTACGTCAGCCAGCAGTAACTCCGAGGTGGCCAACGACGGCGTTTGGCGCTCGTATTCGCCGGCCTTCGTCCATCAACGGCCTCGACGCAAGGGAATGGTAGTATGACCGGATGGTTGGCTAATCTGACGATTGCGCGCAAGCTGTTTATTGCGCCCTCTGTCGCGGTTGTACTGCTGTCCTTGATGGCGCCGCTGGCGATCTATTCGTTGGGTCAGCAGGCGAAAATGCTGGCCCAGCTGACAACCACCGAGATCGAAAAAGCGTCCACAATGGCCGCGCTCGGACGGGCCATTCCAGAGGCCAGCAGCCTTGTCAACCGTACGATAGCGCTTGCCAGCAACTCCGACGACCGCGCAGCGGTCGAGCGCCTCGCTCTGAGCCTGGAGAAACGGTTAAACGATGCGGCTTCGCTAATCGATCGCCTGCTTTCGGTTGATCTAGTCGACGCGGAGAAAGAGATCGTACTGGATCTTGCAAAGTCGTTGAAAGCGTATGCCGACACAAGCGGGCGGGCCGCCCGCATGATCAGTGTGGATACGGCTACCGCCTACCTGATGAGCGCGAATGGCAATAAGTTCTATGACGCGCTGCTAAGACAGCTCGACAGCCTGCGTGACCTCGAACGCGAGCGCTCGGCGGCCATGTATGAGACTTCGAAGGCGCAAGCCGAAATGGCGCGGTTCGGAATGGTACTGCTGTTCATGGTCGCAGCCACACTCTCGGTGTTGTTGACCGTCGTGCTGTCCCGAATGATCAGCGGGTCCATCACACGTCTCACCGATGCTACTCTGAAGTTGGCCGATGGCGATCTGACCGTGCGGGTTGAGGGGAGCGATCGAGGAGATGAGATCGGCGCTCTGGCCGGTGCAATCGATATCTTCAAGAGCAACGCGATCGACAAGCGGCGGATCGAGGAGGAGCAGGGGTTTCGTCAACAGGAGGCGTCGGCGCGGCAGCGCGCAATCGCCGAGTACATCGTTGCATTTGAGTCCCAGATAAGCCTTGCTTTGGAGGAACTCGGATCGGCCTCGGTGCAGATGAGCGGCACGTCTGACGGAATGTCCGGTACTGTGGAGCGGACGAACGAGCAGGTCGCTGCCGTGGCTGCGGCGTCCACAGATGCGTCGGACAACGTGCGTACTGTCGCAGTTGCGTCGGAGGAGCTTAACGTCTCCATATCTGTGATTGGCCGCCGGGTGCGCGATGCCGCGGGGATCGCCAGCAGGGCGGTAGAGGAGGCAAGACAAACTGACGTAACCGTACAGGGGCTGGCTGAGGTAGTCTCAAGGATTCGCGACGTAGTGACGTTGATCAGCGACATTGCCGGGCAGACAAATCTGTTGGCGCTCAACGCTACGATCGAGGCGGCGCGTGCCGGTGAAGCCGGGAGGGGCTTTGCGGTCGTCGCCAACGAAGTGAAGTCGCTCGCGACCCAAACTGCGAAGGCAACTGGCGACATATCAGCCCAGATCGAAGCGGTCCAAACCGTCACCCGTGAGACCGTGGAGGCGATGAGGCGAATAGGCGGTACCATCAGCGAAGTGAGTTCCGTGGCGACCCTGATTTCGGCGGCGGTTGAGGAGCAGGGGACGGCCACCCGGGAGATTGCGCGTAGCACACAGCAGGCTGCGGCCCGCACCCAGGAAGTTTCAAACCATATCACGGGAGTAAGCGAAGGGGCGAAAACGACCGACCTTGCGGCGCAAGGCGTCAAATCGGCTGCCGAAGCGCTCAGCCGGCAAACAGAACACTTGCGCAGTCAAGTCGACCAATTTCTGGCCAGGATCAGCGCCGCCTGATTCCTGATGGCGTGCGGCACACTGCTGGAACCATCCAAAGTTTAGATGGATGGCAGAGATGTTTTATCACTTCTACGATGCCATCCTTCCTCCTATCAACCACCCAGGTCGAGGTGGCGCAAGATCAGGGGCGCGACGAGGGAGGAAGGTTGGCAGATGCTATATTTACGGCTGTGTTTCGACCGGCCCAGTGCGGCTTGGCTCCGCAAGTCTCTTCGCGAAAAGCATCGAGCCTACCTGAGAGCCCATGTAGGAAAACTGCAGGCGGTGGAAGTGGTGATGGCCGGGCCGCTCTGCGTGAGTGACGCGGACGACACCAACCTGGCAAGCATGATGATTCTCGAAGCCGGTACGCTGGATGAAGTGCTCTCGTTCCATCAGCGCGACCCGTTCACGGAAGGTGGCTTGTACGAACGCGTCGACATTCACCGCTGGGACAAGCATTTGGGATAACGGCGGCGGTGCGCGGCGATCACCGGAATTCGATCCAAACATTCAAAACCATCTTAAGGAGCTGCGTGTGAAGCTTGCTACGTTCGCCGGGATCGATGGGCCAAGGCTTGGAATAGTCAAAGGCGATGCTCTGATCAACGTTAGCGACCATCTGCCGGAGCTCAAATCGTTGGAAGCTCTGTTGGAAGGTGGTTCGGATTTGCTTGAGCGGACCCGGCGGATTGCCGCGTTCGAGCCCACTACGATCGGACTATCGACCGTGCGCTTGTTGGCTCCGTTGACGCGACCCCAGAAATTCCTCGCGATCGGCATGAACTACAGGAAGCACGCCGAAGAAGCCAAGAGATTTGGAATCGAGCCACCCAAATATCAATACTGGTTCAACAAGCAGACGTCGTGCCTGAGCGGCCCATACGATCCAATCGTGAAGCCGCGCGTTTCCGACATGCTCGACTATGAGGTCGAGCTCGCGATGATCATCGGAAAGCCGGCAAAACATGTCAACGCAGAGCGGGCGTCCGAATATATATTCGGCTATACCGTCTGCAACGATGTATCTGTGCGCGATTGGCAGTCGCATTGTCCGACGATGACGATCGGAAAGTCATTCGACACCCATGGCCCGATCGGGCCCTGGGTGGTCACCGCAGACGAAATTCCGGACCCACACAATCTTTCGCTTTGTTGTGAGGTTAACGGCGTCGTTCGTCAGCAATCGTCGACTTCCGAGCTCATATTCAATTGCTACCAGATGATCGAGTACCTCTCGACGGCATTCACTCTCTTGCCTGGAGATATCATTGCGACCGGTACTCCCGAAGGGGTCGGGATTGCCATGGATCCTCCCACCTTTTTGCGTGTGGGCGATACGGTTCGTTGCGAGGTGGAGGGGATCGGCGCCATCGAGAACGTCGTGATTCTGGAGAGTGTGTAGCCATCTGTAGGCGGAAGAGCGAAGCAGGGACGGGGCGTCCAGGACCGGCAAGTGATGCCGAACACAAACAACACCGCAATATGACGGGTTCCTGTTGCGGAAGGGTTTAATGCACTCAACAAAGGATATGGTTATGCGGGTGGGCTTCATAGGCGCCGGAACTTTGACCCAGACCTTCGGTCGTCACTTGATCACCGCGGGTCACGAGATTGTCGTTTCCAATTCGAGGGGCCCGGACACGCTGACAGAGATTGTCCGGACCCTCGGTCCAAAAGCAGAGGCCGGTACCAAGCAACAAGCGGCTGATTGCGATATCGCCATCCTCGCTGCCAACTGGGTGAGCGTCCCGGAAGCCCTGAAAAACGTCGACTGGCGCGGACGGATTCTGATTGACGCAACGAACGCCCACATGGACGCCAAGCCAGATATCAGTCTGGCCGGCGTAACCAAATCGATCAGCGCCTTGAAGGGCCGAAACTCAAGTGAGTTGGTAGCTGAAATGGCGCCTGGCGTGAGGCTCGTGAAGTCGATTTGCAACATGCCGATGGCGTGGATACAGGATTTTTCCCCGCAGAAGCCCAAGACCGTCATCTTCGCGTCCGGGGACGATGTCGAGGCAAAGAAGCTGGTCATTGGCCTGATCGACAGCATCGGTTTCGTAACGATCGACCTCGGGCCGCTTGCGAATGGTCCGATGCACCAAGTTGGCGCGCCTCTGTCTGGGCTCGAGTTCCATTTCGTTCGCCGGCTCCGTTGAGGCTGTTCACACGCTCTTGTGCTCGAACCTCAGAGTTGTCTGAGCAGGGGGAGTCGGATGTGCATCAATTGGAGCGAGGACGCTGTGGGTGAACATCGACGTGCATTCCATTGCGGACGATCTTTCGTATGCCGGAGCCGGATAGCGACGGCAGGCAGACCCTCGCGCGACACTTCAACGGCGACTGAGTGAGCCATGGCGAACTTCCGCAATCTATCGGTTGTCCTGACAAAGCGAGCCTCTGGGATCCCTGGCTCCGACAACTTCACGGTGGTTGACCTCGATCGACCTCAGGTAACTCCTGGTACGGTAGTTGTGCGGGTCCGTTATGCGTCGGTAGACCCGGCTATGCGAGGGTGGGTGAGCTCGGAGCCGAACTATCTCTCGGTTGCTACCGGAGCGGTGATGCGGGCTCACGGCGTGGGAGAAATTGTAGAGAGCGGCTCTGCCGACTGGCAGGCCGGGGATGTCGTCTACGGCTTTTTTGGATGGCAAGAGTACCATTTGGCGACCGTCGATCAGATCATGTGGAAGGTCGATCAGGGGGTTGCGCCTCTGTCGGCGTGGCTTGGTCCGTTAGGACTAAACGGACTAACCGCCTGGTTGGGACTTCGGATGTTTGGGCGACCCAAGACAGGCGAGACGTTGCTTGTATCCACAGCAGCCGGCGGAGTTGGTAGCGTTGTCGGACAACTGGCCAAGGCTGACGGCGTGCGCGCCGTTGGGCTCACCAGCGATCCCTTTAAGGTCGCTTTGGCGGTTGAGGACTTTGGATATGAGACTGCGATCAACTACCGAACCGCGAAAGACCTTGCGGAGTCGATCAAAGCGGCCAGCGACAATGGAGTCGATGTATATTTCGACAACGTCGCCGGCAAAATCTCAGACGCCGTCTTTCCGAATTTGAACAGGGGAGCCCGCATTGCTCAGTGCGGCACCGCCTCTGTGTCGAGCTGGATTCCGACCCCGGACGGCCCCCGTCGCGAGCGCGATATCCTGGTCAACAGGCTGTCATGGACGGGCTTTGTCGTGTTCGACCATTCCGATCAGTTTGAGAAAGCTTTATCGGAACTGAAGAGCCTCTACACCTCCGGAAAGCTGAAGTCGCATGAGGAGATCCTTGATGGTCTGCATTCCGGGCCCGAAGCTATCCAGCGTCTTTACTCCAGCCAAAATCGCGGGCGTCTTTGCATTGCGCTCTGAAGCCCCGCGCATTGTTGGCGTGAGGCAATGAATGCAATCACAACAAAAGCAAACTGATACGGCCGGCCAGCAATAACAGGAGCAGACCATGACCCAGATTCGTAGTCAGTTCGTTGCCACTCGCCGCCCAGGTGAGCTTGGGGTCCACTCCGTAGATGGATTCCATCTTGTTGTGCCGGATCTGGAGCAAGCCAAAGAGTTCTACTCTGCTTTTGGGCTCGACATGAAGACCGCCGACAACCGGCTCGAAATGTACACACACGGAAGTTCGCATCGATGGGGAACAATCGGGGAGGGTGCCCGCAAGCAGCTTTCTCACCTTTCATTCGGTATCTTCGAGGAGGACTTCGCCGCGTTCAAAAGCCGCCTGCAGAGCGATGGCGTGCGCCAGTTCGACGCGCCGGCCGGAAATGCATCGAACGGGCTGTGGTTCAGAAATCCGGACGGCATGCTGGTAGAACTCAAGGTCGCCGAAAAGACCTCGCCCAACATGAAATCGTCGTTTGACATGGCTAGCACACCGCCCGGTGCGCAGGGGTCGCATCTTCGATCTGAAACGCGCCCCGTTCACCCGCGCCGGTTAGCGCATATCCTGATCTTCACGGCGGACGTGTCGGCGTCAGTTCGCTTCTATTCGCGCGTTCTGGGCCTGCGGCTGTCCGACCGTTCAGGGGAGGGGGTGGCGTTCATGCACGGCGTCCATGGCTCAGATCATCACATGATAGCGCTCGCAAAATCCGGCGGCCCTGGTTTGCATCACCTGAGTTGGGACGTCGGATCAATTAACGACATCGGAGTAGGTGCTCGGCTGATGGCCGACAAGGGATTCGCGAAGGGATGGGGACTGGGACGTCACGCACTCGGCTCCAACTATTTTCATTATGTACGCGACCCCTGGGGCAGCTATGCGGAGTACTCCTCTGATCTAGATTACATTCCGGCCAATTGCGATTGGGAAGCTAACGACCATCCGGCCGACGAGTCGTTTTATGTCTGGGGGCCGAAACCACCCCACGACTTCATCCACAACTACGAGCGCGAGACCTGATCAGGCCGCGCCGCAAAGTTTGGCTGCTCACCGGAAAAATCGATCGGCAATGGCAGCTCTGTAGTTTTGCGCTTCCTCCAGACTGCCGGGATCTCGTTGAGATTCCGGCACCTTTTTTTGAGGCAAGAGCGTAGAACGTTGAAAGCCCCCGGAAGATAATTGAAGCTACCTCAAATATCGAAATCAGGCGCGCGCGCTCTTCTTTGTCGATATCCGTGCTTTGCTGCCCGTTCGCATTGCGGGCCGATCGTGTCCAATGTTGGCTAGCAGCTCGATCAGCTGCTCTTCGCAAGTCGAGAGCTGATGTCCGCGACGCCGGGAAACCATGAATGTCAAAGGCCGCACATGCCACGCCCGTCGCTCAATCTTGATCAGGGCTCCCGTCGCTAAATCGTCCGCAACAAGGTCTGCAGGCATATGGCCCCACCCGAGGCCGGCGCGCAAAAAATCGTGCTTTGCGCTCAAGTCGTTCAAGAGCCAGTGCCGTTCGCCGGCGACTTCTTTTTGCGTCTTTTCCGCGTTCGGTTGATTGTCGGTGACAACCAGCTGGACATGGCGACTGAACTCGTCGAGCGAAATTGGACTACCCGCAGCAGCAATCGGATGAGTAGGCGCGCAAACCGTGACCATCTCCGCCTCACATAGCCAGTGCCTCTCGATGGCACTCGCTTTCAGCTCTGGGACATCCGCGATGGTCACGGCCAGGGAGCACGTGCCGTCCAGCAAAAAATATTCGCCTCCCTGCATCGTCGTCATTCTGAGATTTATAACGGCTGTCGGTGAATTGCGATGAAGCGTCTGCAGACACGCCATCAGATGC
>JBOHIT010000701.1:0-17942 GCA_050726155.1 Bradyrhizobium sp. | reverse complement strand
GGCCAGGAGCCGCTCATGCACACCTCACCCGCAATCCGCAAGATTTTCGAAGGCGTCACGTCGCGCCGCGAGATGCACCATATGTTCAACCGTCATCGCGGCGCACCCGTCGTGGCCGACGGCGATGCTGGCGATCTGTTCGCCGGCGAGTGGTTCGAGATCGCCGAGTGCGACTACGAGTATATGCTCGATATCCTGCCGCCGCTGTTCATGCGCGGCGATATGTTCGCGCTCAGCGAATACATGACCGGCAGCGTCACCAGCATCTTCTTCGCGCTCTCAATCGATGGCCGCACCCGGTGGTTTCACGGCTATTGCGACCTTTCCGATCGCGGCTCGCCCGATCGCATGAAGGCCGCCATCATCGACCGCGAGACCCGGCCGGTGCGCGCCATGACCCGCGAAGAGCGGCTTGAGCACATCTGGTCGAGCACGCATGACGATTATCGCGGCTATGCAGGCGAGCGCTGGCCTGCGGCCATGCACGGCAAGCGGACCGTTCTCGTCTATTGCGGTGGTCGAGGCACCGTCCTGAAACTGCTCGACAACCTCACGGACGACGACGTATCCGCCAAGCTCCCCGTGCAGCTGCGTCATTTGCCACAGCCGGTCGCAGCGTGAACGAGAGGGAGTCCGTCCATGGAAGCGACCTATTCCCGCCTCGGCGTTTACGTTCACGCCCCTTGGCGTGTCGTCGTGCGCGCCGCGCGATCGCGGATCGCAAAACAATACCGCCATGATCCGGCGCTGAAGCAGGCGCGCAAGCGCTTTTATTGCGAAATGCTTGCCTGCCACGCCAGGCATCAGCATCTCGTCCGCTTGTTCCGGCTCTGACGTCCGCTCAGAGCCGATCCTTCACCCTCCCTTTCACGCAATCGCGTCGCCTGCCGGGCCTGCTGCCGGCGGGACGTTGGCGTGCGCTCGTTCGACAGGAGCCTCTCATGGCGCAACACGATCCTTTTACGCTTGATCTCTTCGGCAACACGTCGCTCTCTTCGGGGCTCGGCCTCGGCGTCACGGCCTTTCCATCCACCTTTGAAACGGACGGCGACGACACTGATGTGCCGCCGCACCCTCCGGCGGTCGCGCGTATAGAACCGCCCGCTGATCGACCCACCAGCCGAGCTAGGGGCGAGACGTTCTACCTCGCTGGAACGCGCGGCCTTGCGAAGTCTTGGCGGGACAGAGCACGTGACAATCTCGCGGCGATCCGACTTGCGGCGGCGATCGAAGGCGATCAGCGTTCCGCCACCGCCGACGAACAGGCGCAGCTCATTCGCTTCACCGGGTTCGGCGCATCCGAGCTCGCCAATGGCGTTTTCAGGCGCCCAGGCGACGATGATTTCCGCGACGGCTGGGAGGAGATCGGCGCCGCGCTGGAGTCGGCCGTCGGCGCGGCGGACTACGCCTCGCTCGCCCGCTGCACCCAGTACGCCCATTTCACGCCCGAATACATCGTGCGCGCAATCTGGGCTGGCGTGGCCCGGCTCGGCTTTCGTGGCGGACGTGTGCTCGAGCCCGGTATCGGCACGGGCCTGTTTCCGGCGCTGATGCCGGAGGACCTGCGCGCCGCCTGCCATCTCACGGGCGTCGAGCTCGATCCGGTCACGGCGCGCATCGCAGCCTTGCTGCATCCTCGCGCCACGATCATCAACCAGGACTTCGCACGAACCGAACTCCCCCAGCACTTCGATCTGGCGATCGGCAATCCGCCGTTTTCCGATCGCGCGGTGCGCAGCGACCGGGCGTTCCGGTCCCTCGGCCTTCGGCTGCATGACTATTTCATCGTCAAGGCGATCGACCGGCTGAAGCCCGGAGGTCTCGCCGCTTTCGTCACATCGCGTGGCACGATGGACAAAGCCGACGCGTCCGCGCGCGAGCACATCGCCGGCAGCGCCGATCTCGTCGGCGCCATCCGGCTGCCCGAAGGATGTTTCCGCGCCGACGCCGGCACCGACGTTGGCGTCGACATCCTCTTCTTCTGGAAGCGCCGTGATGGCGATGCTCCCGGCGCCGACGCCTGGCTCGATCTCGCCGAAATCCGTCCCGCAACCGAGCACGATGGCGCTATTCGGGTGAACCGCCATTTCGCCGAGCATTCCGAGATTGTGCTCGGTGAGCATGCGCTCGCGTCGGGCCCCTACGGTGAGACGTACACTTGCGTGCCGCGACCGACCGGCGTGCTCGAAGACGCGCTTAACGCCACCGTCCTCCATCTTCCGAACGCCATCTACGACGGCGCCCCGCAGACAACCGGCTTCGATGCTGGCGAGACGCCCACGGTTGTCGCAACCGCCGCCGGCGTCGGCATCCGCGAAGGAAGTTATTTCGTCGGCAAGAACACGGCCTTGATGCAGATGGTCGACGGCACAGCCGTCATCATTGCCGTGAAGAAGGGCAGGAATGCCGACGGCGTCTTTGCCAAGCATGCGCGGATCATCCGCAAGCTGATCCCAATCCGTGACGCCGTGCGCGAGATCCTTAAGTCGCAGGAGACCGACCAGCCGTGGAAGCAGGCGCAAGTCCGGTTGCGCGTCGCGTGGAGTTCATTCGTCCGCGACTTCGGGCCGATCAACACCACGGTCGTATCGTCGATGGAGGACGAAGAGAGCGGCGAAGTGCGCGAGACGCACCGCCGACCAAATTTGGCTCCGTTCGCGGATGATCCGGATTGCTGGCTCGTCGCCTCGATCGAAGACTACGATCTCGAGACCAACACGGCGAGACCCGGGCCGATCTTCGCCGAGCGCGTGATCACGCCGCCACCGGCGCCTGTCATCGCCTCTGCCGCCGACGCACTCGCCGTCGTCCTGAACGAGCGAGGCACGGTCGATCCCGATCACATCGCGGAACTTTTGCACCGCGACGTCGACGACGTGATCGGTGAGCTCGGCGAGGCCATCTTCCGCGATCCCGCGACCGGCGCGTGGCACACAGCCGACGCCTATCTCTCCGGTGCGGTCCGCTCGAAGCTCGCCACAGCGGACGCCGCCGCGGCGCTCGACCCGGCTTATGCGCGCAATGTCGAAGCGCTCAGGCGCGTCCAGCCGGCCGACCTTCGTCCAGCCGACATCACGGCGCGGCTTGGCGCCCCGTGGATTCCCGCCGCCGACATCATCGCCTTCGTGAAGGAGACGATGGAGGCCGACATCACCATCCACCACACGCCCGAACTCGCGTGCTGGACCGTAAATGCACGCCAGCTCGAATGGAGCGCCGCCGGCACCACCGACTGGGGCACCCATCGTCGCCACGCCGGGCTCCTGCTGTCAGACGCGCTCAACTCGTCGATCCCGCAGATCTTCGACACGATCAAGGACGGCGACAGTGAGCGGCGTGTTCTCAACACCGTCGAGACGGAGGCGGCGAAAAACAAGCTCGCCAAGATCAAATCCGTGTTTCAGTCCTGGATCTGGTCCGATCCGGACCGAACCGATCGGTTGGCCCGGCTCTACAACGACACCTTCAACAACATCGTGCCCCGACACTTTAACGGGGATCATCTGCAGCTCCCGGGCGCCTCAGGCGCCTTTTCTCTATATGGACACCAGAAGCGGGTGATCTGGCGGATCATCGCTTCCGGAAGCACTTATGTCGCCCACGCCGTGGGCGCCGGCAAGACGCTGTCTATTGCGGCCGCGATCATGGAACAGCGCCGGCTCGGCCTCGTCAACAAGGCGATGCTTGTCGTGCCCGGCCACTGCCTGGCGCAGGCGGCGCGGGAATTTCTTGCCCTGTATCCGAACGCCCGCATCCTCGTCGCGGATGAAACCAATTTCGTGAAGGAGAAGCGCCTTCGCTTCCTCAGCCGCGCCGCCACGGCGAGCTGGGATGCGATCATCATCACCCACAGCGCCTTCAAGTTCATTCCTGTCCCGTCCGCCTTCGAGGCGCAGATGATCCGGGACGAGTTGGAGGCCTATGAAGAGCTCCTCGGCAAGGTCGACAGCCAGGATCGGCTCTCGCGCAAGCGCATCGAGCGGATGAAGGAGGGTCATCAGGAGCGTCTCGAATTGCTCGCCTCGCGCAAGGACGATTTGTTGACGATCGCCGAAATCGGGATCGACCAGATCATCGTCGATGAGGCGCAGGAGTTCAGAAAACTGTCCTTCGCCACCAACATGACCAGCTTGCGCGGCGTCGACCCGAACGGCTCGCAACGCGCCTGGGACCTCTATGTGAAGTCCCGCTTCCTCGATGGGAAGAATCCAGGGCGGGCGCTGGTCCTGGCCTCGGGCACGCCGATCACCAACACGCTCGGCGAAATGTTCACCGTGCAACGGCTGATGGATCACGCCGCACTCGCGGAGCGCGGCCTGCACGAATTCGACGCCTGGGCCTCGACCTTCGGCGACACCTCGACCGAGCTTGAATTGCAGCCCTCCGGCAAATACCGCCCCGTCACGCGCTTCGCGCAGTTCGTCAACGTCCCCGAGCTGATCGCGATGTTCCGCTCCTTCGCGGATGTCGTGTTGCCCGACGATCTGAAGGACTACGTCAAGGTGCCGGCGATCATGAGCGGCAAACGGCAGATTGTCACGGCCGAGCCGACGGCCGCCTTCAAGGCCTATCAACGCCTCCTCGACGAACGCATCAAGGCCATCGAGGAACGGGACCGGGCGCCGGAGCCGGGCGACGACATCCTTTTATCGGTGATTACCGACGGCCGCCACGCCGCGATCGACCTGCGCCTCGTCGACAGCGGACAGGAGAATGAGGAGGGCAACAAGCTCAACGCCCTCATCGCCAATGCTTTCCGCATCTGGCAAGAGACCAGCGGCGGGACCTATCTGCGGAAGGACGGCAAGGCCTACGACAAGCCCGGCGCCGGCCAGCTCATTTTCTCCGATCTCGGCACCATCAGCGTCGAGGCCAGCCGCGGCTTTTCCGCCTACCGCTGGATTCGCGATGAACTCGTGCGTCTCGGCGTGCCGCCTTCCGAGATCGCTTATATGCAGGACCACACGAAGTCCGAGGCGAAGCAGCGGCTCTTCAACGATTTCAATGCCGGCAAGGTCCGCATCCTTCTTGGATCGAGCGATACGATGGGCACCGGCGTTAACGTTCAGCTTCGCCTCAAGGCGCTCCACCATCTCGACGTGCCGTGGCTCCCCTCGCAGATCGAGCAGCGCGAGGGCCGTATCGTGCGCCAAGGCAACCAGCATGACGAGGTCGAAATCTTCGCCTATGCGACGCTCGGCAGCCTCGATGCCACCATGTGGCAAAACAATGAGCGCAAGGCCCGTTTCATCGCCGCCGCGCTGTCAGGCGATACGAGCGTGCGGCGCCTCGAGGACCTGGGTGGAGGCCAGGCCAACCAGTTCGCCATGGCCAAGGCGATCGCATCCGGCGATCCACGCCTCATGCAGAAGGCGGGGCTTGAAGCCGAGATCGCGCGCCTCGAACGCCTGCACGCGGCGCATATCGACGATCAGCATGCGATCCGGCGGCAAATTCGCGACGCCGATCGCGAGATCGAGCTCTCGAGGCGCCGCATCGGCGATATTGCCAAGGATATCGCCCGTCTCGTTCCGACGGGTGGGGATGCCTTCACGATGACCGTCAACGGGACGCGCTTCGACGAGCGCAAGCTCGCTGGTCGCGCTTTGATGCAGGAGATCCTCACCCTCGTCCAGCTTCAGCACGAAAACGACGTGGTGATCGCCTCGATCGGCGGCTTCGACGTCACGTTCGAGGGCGAGCGTATCGGCCGAGACGGGTATCACTACGTGACCATGCTGCAGCGAACCGACGCACAGTTCGAGATCGAGCTCCCGATGACCGTGACGCCGCTCGGCGCGGTCGCTCGTCTTGAGCACGCACTGACAAATTTCGACAGTGAACAGGAGAACCATCGTCGGCGTCTTGCCGAAGCCGAGCGGCGCCTTGCCTCCTATCGCGGACGAGTCGGCGATGCCTTCGCCTTCGCTGCCGAACTCGATCTCAAGCGCGCGCAGCTTGCGGAGGTTGAGGCGAACCTCGCCGCCAGCGGTGAGGAAGCGGTGCAGTTGAAGGGCGAGGAAAACCGAAGAGCTGCGTGAGTAGGAAAACCTGCTCGCAGAACGGTCGGAGCGGCACCGCTGAAGCTCAACCGACCGTCTCGCGATCCCAGCCACGGCGGGCTCGCAAAGCGCTGACGCGCCCCGCTCGCGCCTGCCGGGCAGGGATGCTCGGCGGCAGTTGCGCCGCTCCGCCCGCCCTGCGGGCCGAGAGGATGTCTTCGAGAAGAAGACGAGCGGACCCCCGAACGGGTGGTCCACAACCCCTGAAAATGGAGAGCATCCCATGGAACTGATGATGGTCGACCCGCGCGCGCTGAAAGAAAATCCCGATCAGATGCGCCGCTCGAAATCTTCGCCGCAAGCCGATGCCTTGCTGCTGGCGTCGATCAAGGCCGTCGGCATCGTGCAGCCGCCGGTGATCTTGCCGGAGCGCGATGGCGGCAACGGCTATGTGATTCACTTCGGGCATCGTCGCGTTGCGCAGGCGATTGCCGCCGACCTCACCGAAATCCGCGTTCTCGTCGCGGACCCCGACGCAGATCACGACGCGATGCGCGCCCTCGTCGAAAACGTCGCGCGCGAGCCGCTCAACCCCGTCGACCTCTGGCGCTCGATCGAGCGTCTGGTGGCACTCGGCTGGACCGAGGAATCGATTGCGTTGGCGCTTGCCTTGCCGGTGCGCCAGGTCCGCAAGCTCAGACTGCTCGCCAATGTGCTGCCGGCGATGCTCGACCAGATGGCGAAGGGCGACATGCCCGGCGAGCCGCAGCTCCGCATCATCGCCGCGGCTTCGATCGACGAGCAGAGTGAGGTCTGGAAGAAATACAAGCCGCGGAAAGCGGACCCTCAAGTTTCCTGGCATGACGTTGCCCGCGCGCTGACGAAGACGCGCATGTATGCGCGGCAAGCCAGCTTCGATGATGAGCTTGCCAAGGCCTATGGCATCACATGGGGTGAGGACCTGTTCGCGCCAGCCGATGAGGACAGCCGTTACACGACCGATGTGGAGGCCTTCCTCGGCGCGCAGAACGAGTGGATGACCAATCATCTGCCGAAGCGCGGCACGGTAATCGAGGTGAACGAGTGGGGCCAGCCCAAGCTGCCGGCCAAGGCCGAGCGCGTCTGGGGCAAGCCGGGCAAGTCCGATTGCACCGGTTGGTATCTCGATCGCGACGGCCAGATTCAGTCCGTGGCCTATCGTATGCCGCAGACGAAGAAGGCGAAAGGCAAGGACTTCGAAGTCGATGAGGCCGCGGCCGACGAGATCGAGACTGCGGCGAAGCCACGGCCCGACGTGACGCGCAAGGGCATGGAGATGATTGGTGACCTGCGCACCGACGCCCTTCATGAAGCCCTCGCCCGGGCGCCGATCGAGGATGACACGCTCCTCGGGTTGCTCGTGCTTGCGTTCGCCGGCCAGAACGTCTCTATCGCCTCCGGCAACGCCGACGGCAATGCGCGAATTAGCCGACACGCCGCGCGACTGATCGGGGAGGACGGTAAACTCGCCTTCGACCGCGACACGCTGCAACAGGTCGCGCGTGCGACCCTGATCGACGTGCTGTCGTGCCGCGAGAATCGCTCGGACAGCGGCGTCGCGGCGCGTATCGCAGGCGAGGCTATCGGCGCAGATACGTTCTTGCCGAACATGGCCACGGAAGACTTTCTGTCGTGCCTGTCACGCACCGCGATCGAGGCTGCGTGCAAGGACACGTCGGTGCTTCCGCGCCAACGGGTCAAGGATACGCGCGCGGCGCTGGTTCAGCACTACGCCGAGAACCGGTTCCTGCATCCGGCCGCGCTATTCGCTCCCGCGCCCAAGAAGGTCGCCGCTTGGACCGACAAACACGGCCGCGCCGAAGACGACGAGGAGTCCGGAGCGGACGCATTGAACGAATCCGACGAGGCCGAGGACGTGCACGCCGCGGGCGGATACGCCGAAGCGGCGGAATAACGACCCGCCCGATCCTTCCATCCGATCAATCCCGCCGCCGGCTCCTCCGAGTCGGCGGCGGCATTCGTTCTCAACCCCACACAGGAGGACATCATGTCCGCACAACACATCTACGTTTCTGCTCCGCTCGGCTCGATCATTCGCTATTCAGACGGTACACCGAAGCCACCCGCACGGTTCAAGCGCAAGCTTGCCGCGTGGGAAAACAACAACAGCGGCGGGAGGCTGGTCAGGAAAACTCCGTCTCGCGATATGCCGAGCTGTTTTCTACCCGCCGGCATCACGCTGCATCAGGGCGATTTCGGCAGTGCCGGCGTCGTCGTTCTCAGGGTCTACAAGACCTTCTCGGTCAACTGCGCCCTCAAGTTCATCGTGACTGAACTTCCGAAGCCTGGCTCGGTTCGTGTTCTCGACCGCGAGGGCGAGGCGGCTGAGCTGCTCCACCTCGCCGCCGACCGTACCGCGGCGGAAGGATGGCTTGCCGCGCATCGCCATCCCGGCGCCGTGCTGGAAGACGTCACGACGGACGAGGTCGCCGCGGCTGCGATCGAAGGGAGGGCGGCATGAGCACGTCCCCCTGTCCCTCCTCGGCAAACGGCCAGAACCCCACACCGGCGGGGGTCATGTTCGCACGCACCCACGAAGGCCTGCTCGTGGCCAAGGTCGGCGACAGTGCGTTTGCCTTGTTGCCCGGCTCGGATGGCCGGGTCTTCCTGGCGTCGGCCTGGCGTCTTCGCGGCCCGATGGAAGAATGGAAACGCTCAGACTTCTACAGTCACGGCGGCGATCTCGAAGACGAGACCGCTTTCCGAGCGCGCGTTGCGGAAAACGCCGAGCACCAGTGCCAGCGTGCCGTCTTGGCACGGCGCGAAATCGCCTCGCGCGCGACGACGCCATGGGGCACATCCCAGCATGCCACCATCTACGCCGACGGTGTCATCTGTCATTCGACGGCAAGCCATGGCGGCTTCCATCTCGATGCCGGTCATAACACGAAGGTCCATCCCGACCTTCGCGCGCGCGGCGGCTGGTACGAGGAAGATTGTGCTTGGGCGGCCGTGGCGCAGGCCTTTCCGGAGCTATTCACTGACTATGAGCGGCGCTGCGCGGATCGGACCATCCGCGACTGGTATCCGGACGCTTGGGAAGCGATCCACGGAAAGCGCCTTGAGCCCGGAGAGTCCCACGAGAAGGATCGTCGCGCCTTTGAACGTGATCACGCATCCGACTGGATCGTGATTTCGGCAATCCGGTGCGACCGGCACGCCGGTATGACCGAATGCGTCGCCACGCACGGCGGCGATCGAGCCGCCGCCGAGCAGCGCCGCTACCTCGTCCCGTCCGACGAATATCACGTCGGCCGCTTCGGCTTCGCAATCGATGAGGCTCGCCACCGTCTCTACGACGGTCCGTCGAGCCTCATTGGCTGGAAACGATGAGGTGCCACATGCCCTGGCAACTCATCGCCCTCGCCTTCGGATGGCGTGCGGCAGCCGATGAGCACCGAGGTACGCCGCGCCTCGTCGTCTGGCACCCGCGCCTGCGACGTCATTTCACGGGCGCCGACGCCTGGAAGCGGGCGGTCCGCTTGTCCGTGCATGCGCCGGACACATCCCTTCCTTCACCGTCAAAAGTCAGGAGGCGTCCATGAACCCTCAATTCATCACCGGTTACCCCTCGTTGAGGCGCATGAGCACCCGCAGGGCCAGGTCGCCGAGGCGCCGCAGGGCGTCCTCACGGACGAGATGCGCACATCCGCTGGGACAGATTCGGGCTTGATCGACTGGGCGATCGCCGGCGACGACATCGCGTCATCGATCGCGCAGGTCCCGCTCCTCGACGACTATGCGCCTGACGGGACGGCGTTTCCCCTCTGGCCAGGGAGGGCGTTCTGATGTCGATCACGCCTCAGCATAGGGCTCTGCTCGCACGCATGGAAAAGACGCTTCTTGAGACAAGTCGTCACCTTGGCCTCATTGAACGGCAGATCCAAGCACGCGCCGAACGCATGACGATCACGTCTCGCACCCAGCGCCGGCAGTCCGGCCGTGGAACCTCGAGATGGACACGCGCGGACGAACGGGCTTTCCGCGAAAATATCGCGGCGCTCGCCCTCACGCGGCGCGCCGAGATCGACGCGTTGATTCGCAAGCTCACGCGGCAAGAGAGCGCGATTGCGGCATTCCGGCGGCGCCACGGGATCGAGCCTGCGCTCGGAGACCGGGAGGCAACAGCCTGCACCATGACGATTGACGGCTAATCATGTCGCGGGCTCATCGGCCAGCGCTTCTGCAGCGCAAGCCAGCTTCTCCGAGTGACCTTAGAGCTCCGACTCTCCGCGTACTCCCACCGGCGCTCCCGGAGCAGAGCCTGCGACGATGACGTGCAGCCGCGCCACCTCGCACGCCGTGGCAGTGAGAGGCGGAGCACGACGATGGCCAGCAAATTGGGCTGGTCATGGATGCAGGTCATCTCGGCCTTCGTTCTTTTTGATGTCAACCCGTGCCGGCACCCCCTCGGGTTTGCTGCGGTCTGAACCGTCGACGGCCCGCTTCAAGGGCAAGTCGCAAGCGATCGGCGCCCGCCGTCTCGACATGGCCAGGCCGCTTCCTGCGCAGGGCCTTCGGCCCCGCTTGTCCGCACCCCGGCCATGCTCGCCTTGGCAGTCCCCGCCCCTTGAAGCGGTCCGCTTGCGCCGGTTCTAGGCGACCGCACCCGAGGGGGCGCCGGCACGGGCCGACCGCCT
This sequence comes from Bradyrhizobium sp., assembly GCA_050726155.1. Classification (GTDB taxonomy): domain Bacteria; phylum Pseudomonadota; class Alphaproteobacteria; order Rhizobiales; family Xanthobacteraceae; genus Bradyrhizobium. Next base: position 7,240 of record JBOHIT010000701.1, on the reverse strand, counting down.
CTCCCGGCGAAACCGAGAAAGGACCTCACCATGTCAAAGACCGCCCGCTCTCCTCGCTCATCGGCTGCCGTCGTTCCGCTCCGCCGCGGCACCACGCTCGAGATGGTCCGGCTCGCCTGTCCCGACGCCGCGCAGGCCAACCGCATCTCCGACAGCTTCGGGCTCGCCACGCTCGACAGCGACGGCATCCGTGACCTCCACGAGCGGCTCATCATCGAGACTGCCCAAGCGCTGAAGGACGGCTTGAGCGAGCGCGCGATGCAAATCCACCTCCAGCGCATCGTGGGCGCCTATGTCGGATCGGCTCATGGCGCCGGCCAATTCTACTCCCGCGCGGTGACCGAAGCGCGTGACGCGACCGCCAAGCTTGCCAATGACAGCCGCGACGAAGATCTCGACGGTCCCGTTGGTTTCGACAGCGCCGCGCAGCGCAAACGAGAATTCGCGGCCGACATGGCCCTCCAGGCCCACGCGCTCCGCATGGCGGCCGAGGGCGCCGTCACCGCCTACGAGCAGATCGTTGGCGAAACCTGGAAGCCGTTCGAACGGCAGATCGAGCACGCCGGCGAGACCGTCGGTCGCAAGGCTGCCAAACTTCAGATGGAGTCTTTCGGCTAGCCATTCGGGCGGGGCATGGCCCCGCCCTTTTCACTCCCGACGAAAAGGCCAGTCCTCGCGGGCCGGCCTTTTCGCATGTCACGCGCGGCGGCGGCGCTGCAATCTGAAAACCAATAGAAAAGAGAAGATCAGCCGCACCCATCGCGATCCCCGTCCCGGTTGGTCCTGCTCCGGCTGGTTTGTCCGCGCAACGGCTTCGCCGTCCTCCACTGCGTTGCGGCCCTCCCAACAAAGCCCTGGTTCCGCGATCGCGCCGATCCCGGTGCGCGGACCTCCCAGTCTTGCGCGGCGGACCCCGTGACGGGGATCGCGATGGGCGCGGCCTCCAACGGAGGTAATGACCATGAACCGAAAAGAGGATAATTCTCGCGCGGACATTTACGCGAGCATCACCGATCGCATCGTCGCCGATCTCGAGCGCGGCGTTCGTCCATGGACGCAGCCCTGGACTGTCGCCAACACGGCTGGCCGCATCACTCGGCCACTCCGCTGCAACGGTCAACCCTATAGCGGTGTGAACGTCATCCTGTTGTGGTCCGAGGCAGTCGCGCGCGGCTTCAGCTCGCCGAGCTGGATGACCTTCAAACAGGCCATTGAGTTAGGTGGCCATGTCCGCAAGGGCGAGACGGGCAGCACCGTGGTCTACGCCAGTCGGTTTACAAAGACCGAGACGGACGGCAATGGCGATGAGGTCGAGCGCGATATCCCGTTCCTCAAGGCCTATACCGTCTTCTGCGTCGATCAGATCGATGACCTGCCTGAGCATTATTACGGCCGGCCGGCGACTGTCTCAACACCGATCGGACGCAACGCGCACGCCGACGCATTCTTCGCCAACACCGGCGCCGTCGTCCGCCATGGCGGCACGATGGCGTTCTATGCGCCCTGCTCCGATCACATCCAGATGCCGCCGATCGAAAGTTTTCGCGACGCGGAGTCCTATGTCGCCGTCCGAGCGCATGAAACTGTTCACTGGACCGCTCCTTCCCACCGCGTCAATCGAGATCTCAGCCGGTACGGCAAGGATCGTAGCGAACGCGCGCGCGAGGAATTGATCGCCGAACTCGGGAGCTGCTTCCTTTGCGCGGACCTCGGCATCGTGCCTGAACTCGAACCGCGCCCGGATCACGCGAGCTATCTCGCGTCCTGGCTCGAGGTCTTGTCAAACGACAAGCGCTTCATCTTCGCGGCGGCAGCGCATGCGCAACGCGCCGTCGTCTATCTGCACGGCCTTCAACCGAAGGCCGCTGCGGAAATCGGGGAGGCGGCGTGATGGACGCCGGTTTCACGCAACGGTTTGCCGGGTTTCGATGCTGTCTGCCTTTTTTCTCTTCCCGGCGCTGCGAAGCCTCTGGTAATTGTCATTCAAATGAATTACATTCAGGGCCAATACCAATAAAGGAGGTCATCGTGGCTTCAAATGCCCTCGTCCAAACCCGCATCGACACAGACGTAAAGGAAAAGGCCACCGCGGTGCTGGAAAATATGGGTCTCACGGTGTCCGACGCCGTGCGGATTCTGCTGACGCGCACAGCCAACGAAGGAATGCTTCCGCTTGAGCTCGTGAGCAACAGCCAGGCTTACGACAGCTGGTTCCGCGAAAAGGTGCGGCAGGCCCTGGCGGATACTCGCCCCGATCTCGATGATTCCGAGGTCGAAGCGCATTTCGCGCAGAGGCGTTCCGCCGCGCTTCGCAAGGCGGCGGAGCGCAAACGTTGAAGCTCGTCTGGTCGCGCTTCGCGTGGTCCGATCGCGACGACATTTTCAGCTACATCGAAGCCGAAAGCCCCCGCGCCGCCGTTCATGTCGACGAACAGATCGCCGACGCCGTGCGGCGCCTGCTCGACTTTCCTGAGAGCGGTCGGCCCGGGCGCATCGCTGGCACGCGCGAGCTTGTCATTCCGCGCACGCCCTATGTCGTGGCCTACTTGATCGACGACGATGCGGTTCGCATCCTGCGCGTGCTTCACGGCGCGCAGATCTGGCCCGATGAATTCACGAACGACGATTGAGGCCCGCTCCATGCACGGCCCCACTCTGCTGCGGAGCGTGCGGTTTAACGGCATTGCGGATCGTGCGGACCAAGCTGGATCCACTCAGCAGCGGTCCTCACCACGGCCCCGCTTCGGGCGGGAAGGGTCACCACCAGAACCGGATGTTTGGTCGCATGCCTTGATTGGGTGTTCGTATTCAGCTCCCATGCGCTGCCGGTGATCGGGCACTTCGGGCGGCGTCAGTTCAGGCTCGACACCGCCTTTCAGCACAGGCCTGGACGCGATCTGTTCTGCGCGCATAGCCGGATCGCAGCGTCACCTCGATGTGCGCGGGCGCCGTCCGCCATCGTATCCCCTAACCGTTTCTCTCGGCTCGCCCACAACGTCCTCGATTTGGCATGTCTGACCGAAGGCCGTCGTCGCTTTGCTCCGCCTCGCTCTTACCCCCGCAACATCCGGCCACGACTTTCTTCCCCTGGCCGCTGCGCGTCCATTCCTCGCGGAAATCAAGAAAGTCGTGGCCTGGCTGCCCTCTACTGCGTGCCGGCCCCTGCGGGGTGCGGGTCGATCGCCTCCGGTCTGTAGCCAGCCATCGAGGCCGCGATGGGCGCGGCCCGGAAAACTGAAAAGGACACGACAATGGCAACCATCGGCACCTTCACTTCGAACGGCAACGGCTTCACCGGCACCGTCCGCACGCTCGCTCTCAACGCCAAGGCCAAGCTGGTCCGCGTCGAGACCCCCTCCGAAAAGGGTCCGCACTTCCGCATTTTCGCCGGCAATGTCGAGCTGGGCGCGGCCTGGCAGAAGACCGCCAAGGACACCGAGCGGGACTATCTCTCGGTCAAGCTGGACGACCCGAGCTTCCCGGCTCCGATCTACGCCACCCTGATCGAGGTGGAAGGCCAGGAGGGCCTCCAGCTCATCTGGTCCCGACCGAACCGGGACTGAGGGGCCTCCACAGCAATGGCCCCGCCGAAAGGCGGGGCCGTTTCTGCGTTCCAGCCAAGTGTCTGAACCGCACACTCAAGCGGGTAGGCGTCGTTTGCGCAGCGGTGCTACTATCCCTTCGCCCACACGGTGCGCTCTACCTCTTGGCCGGTACCGATAGCTTCCTCAAACTGCTTCATTGCGCCGCCCCGCTTTCGCGCGCTCCGTTCTCGTTTAGACGCGTCTCGAGCGAGCTGATGCTGGCGAGCACGGCCTCGAAATCTGGCGGGTCGCCGAAGATCATGCCTTGCATGGCCCTGTAGTCGACGCGCAACTGCTCGATCATCGCGTCATGCGGGGCGAGCGCGAACGAGCCGGGCGCAGCACTCGCGAGATCGAAGTCCGGCCGATTGAAGAACATCCGGGCGTGCGCGACGCAGTCCGCGCCGAGCGCCGTCTCAGCGATGGCGGCTTCGCCGACCGGGTCCCCGGCGAGCAGGTGCAAGGGACACGCGTTGGCCGCCCCCGCGCAGCTCGCCGCGCTTGTCGAACCAGCGTCGCAACCCGTGGAGGATGACAACCTTGTCCCAGAAGGTGCGTTCGGGATCGACCGTGCGCACGGCCGGGACGGTCAAATCGAGCGCCGGCAGATCATCGTCAACATAGGGTTTGATCGGCACTTCGCTGTTCGGGTCGAGCGCCGATTTCGCGCCGGACTCGATCTTGATCGCCGCTCGCACGTAATCCGATCGAGGCGTCGCTGCGGGATACCAGATCAGCAGGGTCTGTCCGTCGGGATCGGCGTCGTCGGTTTCAACCCGTGCCAACCCCACATCAAGGCCAGTGGCCTGGAGCCGGTCCTGTAGGATCAGGGTCAACTCAGCGCGCAGCGGGCCGTTGATATAGGCTTGGCAGGCGTCCTTGATCGCATCGAGGCGCGCGCGGCGCTTGTTACCGCTCAGCGCGTTAAGCTCCTCAATCGTAGCCGGCTCGCCGATGTCGTCCCGAAACACCGTGACGTCAATGTCTTCGGAGAAGCGGTTGATCAGACCGAAACCTTTGGACAAGGAGGTTCCGCCCTTGAAGAGGAGGCGGGGTCCTCCCTCTTTCAGGCCATTGAACAAGGCATCCAGCGTCCAGCAGACCCAGAAGTCCTTCTCGATGTTCTGGGATGCCGTGCCGAGGCGCTGCGCCGTCGTATCGAAGGCGCTCAGCATCGCGGCAGACCCAGCTGCGAGAACCTCATCAAATGCCGGGTTCATGCCTTCGCCGCCCTGGTTGTCCCACGCTTGGCGGTTCGCTTTTTCTGGGTCGAGAGCGGTTTCCGCTTGGGACGAGTGACGGGAGCGTGATGCTGATCATCGTCACCGTCCCTCATTCTTTGTCGATGACGATCATGATCTGCACCCACATGATCAGCATCAGCAGCAGCACGATCATCATCGATGTGCCGACGACGAGCACCGGTATCGCCTTCGATGAGCGGCTTGAGAAACACCCGCATCCATGTCGGAAGCGCCGTCATACCGGCAGTGAGATCGGCTTTGATTGACGGCCCCACAATTGGATCTTCGAAAAGCTTGGCGAGCTTGCGCTTCACCTGGTCGCTCTCCCCTTCGCGGACCAAGAGATCGCGCAGCCAGTGAAGCGCTTGGACGACGCGCATCGCCGGTCGTCCGGCCCAGAACAGCTTGCTGGCCGCGGTTGGACGAAAGGTGATCATCACGTTGCCGAGCTTGATGGCGCGTCGACGGGCGTCGGTATGCACCACGATTTTGGCCGGGACGGCGTCAGTCAGGCCGAGATCGTTCGCCGCGGTCATGCCGTCGACAAGCATCCGCGTTTGGTCGCGTCGTCCAACGGCGTCGATCACCGAGCGCGGATCGGGCGGGTTGGGTTTTTGGGTAAGCTTGTTAAAGCCAGGCTGATCGTAGAGCCCGCGATCGATCCGCCTGAGGGCTTCGGCCTTCGTCAGCCGCTGCAATGCCTTGTCGACGGCGTCCCGCGACGCCAGATCCACGAAATCACTGGGCGTCCAGACCTTACGCGGTGCGTCCGCACGGATGCGGTCGAGCATGGCTGTCTTCAGGTCGAGCGGGGCGCTATTCATGTCCGAAACTTGTAGACTTTTTTCGGACAGATTGCAAATGGGACGTCCGAAATACATATACAAATTTCGGACAAACTTAGTCCAACCAGGGCGCGGCTTTTCAGAGAATCCCCCACGCCCGATATCGTCCCCTTCCGGTCGCCTCGCGCAAGCCGAGCTCGGCCACCAGGTCCTGGGCGGCGCGCGGCGTGATCTTCAACTCCTCCGCGATCATGCCGGCCGAGACGATCGGGCGGGTCAGCACATAGTCGAGCAGGGCCGGCAGTTTTGAGGTGGAGCGGCGGCCGTCGAGTTTTCGGACCAGCAGGTTTCGGGTCACCAACCAGCGGTCGTGGTCCTTGAGCCCGGCCTCGGCGGCGGCCGTCATCGCCTCGAGCTGGACGGCGAGCCGCGCCGCGGCATCGCGCGGCCGCCGGCGCTCACGCGGGATGTTTTTCAGCCCGGCATACAGGCACGGCAGATGCCAGCGCGTCTTGCCGCGGTCGCGCAACGCGCTAGCTGCGAGCAGGCGGCCGAGCCAAGGCGTGTGCTCGAGCGGTTCGATCGCACCCCAGGCGTCGGCAGCGATCGCCGCCGCCAGCGTCGGCGGCAGGCCGCTTGTCCGGTCGACCACGGCGCGCCAGTGGCCGAGACGGCCGTCCTCGTCCCAGTCGGGATCGTAGACCAGCGGATCCCGTTCCGGCCGCGACCCAGTCTCGGCGGCGAGCGTGCGCTCCGCCCTCGCGTTCGCGGCGTCGACCGCAGCGAAGGCGGCGGCGAGCCGAGGATCAGTCTCGACGATGCCGAACGCTTCTTCGAAATCCGCCGCGTCCCGGCCCTCGTCATCATCCTCGCTGCCGTAGCCGTCACTCGCTTGCTCCCGGTCGTCCTTCCCCTCCTCTGGGTCACCCTGCCCGCCGCGGCCGCGCAGGCCGGCGAGCCCGGCCGGAGACAGCGCCCAGTCGGGTTTGGCGTCGGCAATGTGGCGGCGCGCGCGCAGCACGGCATCGGCCCGGGTCAATTCGTGGGTGGGGGTGCGGACGTCCATGCCGGCGTCGTGGAGAACCAGATCTTCGAGATGGACGAGCTCACCTTCCAGCCACAGACTGGCGCAGGCATCAGTATAATGTGCGCGCGCGATCCAGCCCTCGCGGATCGGGCTTTTAGCCAGCCGCTCGTCGAGGCGGGCGAGCGCGTCCTCGGCGGCGGCGAGCGGCCCGGCAAGGGTCGGCCAGGGCAGCGGATCGGGGATCTGGTAGCCGGACTGCAAGGCCTTGATAACCTTAACGGGAATCGGTCAAACGGAAGCTAGCACGGCATTGGTTTCCGTCATAGCGAGGTCGGGCACACGACGTGTGTCACTATTGATAACTACCCCTTATCGATAGCGTTAGACGTCACGGCGCAAATCAGCGAGTCTGACCGCCCGGAGCGCCGAAAATTCACGCCCGCCGGGCACGAGATCGACCAGAGACCGCGGCCCATGCCAGCCCCCTCCCCTCTTCCGGCCGCGCCTAAACGTCGTCGACCTCCGCGTTGAGGTGCTCGAAGCCCGGCGCCATCTCGCTGGTCTCGATCGCGGCGATATCTTCGTCGGTCAGATCGGCGG
>JBOHIT010000700.1:0-10366 GCA_050726155.1 Bradyrhizobium sp. | reverse complement strand
GGCCCCCCATCCGCAATTCCCCAGCCTCGATTCCGAGTGGCGCATGGGTGGCGGCGACGATGATGCCGCCGCTGGCCAGATGGTCGCGCATCAGGCCGGCGAACAGATACTGTCCGGCGGCGTCGAGCGCCGAGGTCGGTTCGTCCAGCAGCCAGACCGGCCGCCGCACCGCGAGCAGCCGGCCGATCGATAGCCGCCGCCGCTGGCCGGCCGACAGATACGCCGCCGGCAGATGGGTGGCGTGGGCCAGTCCCACCCTGGCGAGACTCCCGTCGAGATCGCCGGTGTCTCCGCTCAGGAAATCCCGCCAGAATGACAGGTTTTCCAGCACGCTGAGCGCGGGCTTCAGCGCGTCGCGATGGCCGAGATAGTGGGCCTGTTCGGGCAAGGTCAGTTCGGCCGTGCCGCCTTCGAGCGCGACCGATCCGCTAGCCGGCATCAGCAGCCCCGCGATCAGCCGGAGCAACGAGGTCTTGCCGGAACCGTTAGGGCCGATGACGGCCAGCGCCTGGCCCGAGGCGGCCTCGAAATCGAGCCCGGAAAACACCTCGCGCCCACCCCGCACACAATCGATCTGGCGTCCTCTAAGCCGCATCTTGCCTCGTCACGGCCCTCTGAAAAGCTTGGGGTACCGCATCAGAATTTTTGGGTCGTGCAATGCTGCAGCACGTTCGTGGTTGTGGCGGCGCTTCTAGAAAGATTCTATAAGCCCGGAACTTGATGCAGCACACAATCGGCGGCCGCAAGCCAGTAGGCCGGCCACGCTGACGGTGTTTAAATACCCTTTGCCGGGTATAACTGAGAATTGGGATTTCCTCACATGACCTCGCTCGACAGCTTCAAATGCCGCAAGACCCTCAAGGTCGGTGGCAAGACCTACGTCTATTACAGCCTGCCCGCCGCCGAGAAGAACGGTCTGAAGGGAATTTCCAAGCTCCCCTATTCGATGAAAGTGCTGCTGGAAAACCTGCTGCGCTTTGAAGACGACCGCACGGTCAAGAAGGCCGACATCATCGCGGTGTCGAAATGGCTGAAGACGCGCAAGCTCGAGCATGAAATCGCGTTCCGTCCCGCCCGCGTGCTGATGCAGGATTTCACCGGCGTGCCGGCCGTGGTCGATCTCGCCGCCATGCGCAATGCGATGCAGGCGCTCGGTGGCGACGCCGAGAAGATCAATCCGCTGGTGCCGGTCGACCTCGTCATCGACCACTCGGTGATCGTGAACTTCTTCGGTGACAACAAGGCGTTCGGCAAGAACGTGGTCGAGGAATACAAGCAGAACCAGGAACGCTACGAGTTCCTGAAATGGGGCCAGAAGGCGTTTTCGAATTTCTCGGTGGTGCCGCCCGGCACCGGTATCTGCCACCAGGTCAATCTCGAATATCTCGCGCAGACGGTGTGGACCAAGAAGGAGAAGATGACGGTCGGCAAGAAGACCGGCATGTTCGAACTCGCCTATCCCGATACGCTGGTCGGCACCGACTCGCACACCACGATGGTCAATGGTCTGGCCGTGCTCGGCTGGGGCGTCGGCGGCATCGAGGCGGAAGCGGCGATGCTGGGTCAACCGCAGTCGATGCTGCTGCCGGAAGTGATCGGCTTCAAGCTCAAGGGCCAGATGAAGGAAGGCGTCACCGCCACCGACCTGGTGCTGACCGTGACGCAGATGCTGCGCAAGCAGGGCGTGGTTGGAAAGTTCGTCGAATTCTACGGCCCCGGCCTCGACTATCTGTCGGTCGCGGACAAGGCGACGATCGGCAACATGGCGCCGGAATATGGTGCGACCTGCGGCTTCTTCCCGGTCGATGCCGCGACCATCGATTATCTCAAAACCTCCGGCCGCAAGGCCGATCGCGTCAAGCTGGTAGCGGCCTATGCCAAGGCGCAGGGCCTGTTCCGCACCGCCAAGTCGGCTGATCCGGTGTTCACGGCAACGCTGACGCTCGACCTTGCCGACGTGGTGCCCTCGATGGCCGGGCCGAAGCGCCCCGAAGGCCGCGTCGCACTGCCGGCGGTTGCCTCCGGCTTCTCCGCGGCAATGACCAGCGAGTACAAGAAGGCGGCGGATGCCTCGCATCGCTACGCCGTCGAGAACCGCAATTTCGATCTCGGCCATGGCGACGTCGTGATCGCGGCGATCACCTCCTGCACCAACACCTCAAACCCGAGCGTGCTGATCGGCGCGGGCCTGCTGGCCCGCAACGCCGCCGCCAGGGGCCTGAAAGCAAAGCCATGGGTCAAGACATCGCTGGCGCCGGGCAGCCAGGTAGTCGCGGAGTATCTTTCCAACTCCGGACTGCAGCTCGATCTCGACAAGGTCGGCTTCAACCTGGTCGGTTTCGGCTGCACCACCTGCATCGGCAATTCCGGCCCGCTGCCGGAAGAGAATTCGAACTCGATCAACGACAACGGCATCATCGGCGCTGCCGTGCTGTCGGGTAACCGCAATTTCGAAGGTCGCGTCTCGCCGGACGTGCAGGCGAACTATCTCGCCTCGCCGCCGCTGGTGGTCGCCTATGCGCTGGCCGGCACCGTGACCAAGGACCTTTCGGTCGAGCCGATCGGCGAAGGCAAGGACGGCAAGCCGGTATTCCTCAGGGATATCTGGCCGACGACCAAGGAAATCAACGCGTACATGAAGAAATTCGTGACCGCGACGATCTTCAAGAAGCGTTACGCCGACGTGTTCAAGGGCGACACCAACTGGCGCAAGATCAAGACGGTCGAGAGCGAAACCTATCGCTGGAATATGAGCTCGACCTATGTGCAGAACCCGCCTTACTTCGAAGGCATGAAGAAAGAGCCGGAGCCGATCGTCGACGTGGTCGATGCGCGGATCCTGGCGATGTTCGGCGACAAGATCACCACCGACCACATCTCGCCGGCCGGCGCGATCAAGCTGACGTCGCCCGCCGGCAAATATCTGTCCGAGCATCAGGTGCGCCCGGCCGACTTCAATCAATACGGCACGCGGCGCGGCAACCATGAGATCATGATGCGCGGCACCTTCGCCAACATCCGCATCAAGAACTTCATGCTGAAGGGCGCCGACGGCAACATCCCGGAAGGCGGTCTCACCAAGCATTGGCCTGACGGCGAGCAGATGTCGATCTACGACGCGGCGATGAAGTACCAGGCCGAGCAGGTGCCGCTGGTGGTGTTCGCCGGCGCCGAATACGGCAACGGCTCGTCGCGCGACTGGGCCGCGAAGGGCACAAGGCTGCTCGGCGTCCGCGCCGTGATCTGCCAGAGCTTCGAGCGCATCCATCGCTCCAATCTGGTCGGCATGGGCGTACTGCCGCTCACCTTCGAGGACGGCCAGTCATGGACGTCGATCGGGCTGAAGGGCGACGAGAAGGTGACGATCCGGGGTCTGCAGGGCGATTTGAAGCCGCGTCAGAACCTGACCGCTGAAATCGTTTCCAGCGACGGTTCGCTGCAGCGCATTACGTTGCTTTGCCGCATCGATACGCTCGACGAGCTCGAGTACTACCGGAACGGCGGCATTCTGCATTATGTGCTGCGCAAACTCGCGGCATGAGTTCTGTTTTGACGTGTTTTCTTCACGCGAACCGGTACCCACTTCGCTTGAAAACGCTTTGAAGCGCGGATTTGTGATCGGTGCCTCACTGCGAAGTGAGTGGCGACTGGAAGGAAGGCGGCCTATGAAAAGGCCGCTTTCTTGCGTCTGGGGTGCGCTGTTAGGGATCAAAATCATGCCCCGTACAAATACGGATAGAAATCGTCAGGACCGGTTCGCAGTATGACAGCGATGATGGCCTACAATTCGATTTCGCGATGGTCGAGCGCGCTTGGCGTATGTGCCATCGTCGCGATTATCCGTCCCGCTCACGCCGATCCGCGCGCGGTCGTCGAGTTGTTCACCTCGCAAGGCTGCTCGTCGTGTCCGCCGGCTGACAAGATCATCGGCGAGCTCGCCAAGGATCCCAACGTGATCGCGCTCAGCATGCCGATCGAATATTGGGATTACCTCGGCTGGAAGGATACGTTGGCGGACTCGCGCTTCAGCGCGCGGCAGAAAGCCTATTCGCAAATGCGTGGCGATCGTGACGTCTACACGCCGCAGGTGATCGTCAACGGTTCGGCCAATGTGATCGGCAGCGATCGCGCCGGCATCGATAGCGCGATCCAGAACACGCAGAAGCCCGGCGTGATGTCGGTGCCGGTGACGATGACGTTGTCCGGCAAGCAGATCAATGTATCGGTCCCGGCGAGCAAGACGCCGGCTGCAGCACATGGTGAAATCTGGATTTGCTCGGTCTCGAAGTCGGTGCCGATCTCGATCGGGCGCGGCGAAAATCGCGGCCGTGAAGTCACCTACTACAATGTGGTGCGCAATATCCTGAAGGTCGGAGACTGGAACGGCAGTTCCGGAAGCTGGACCGTGCCCCTGGAAAATATCAGCCGCGAAGGCGTCGATGCCGCGGTCGTCTATATCCAGGACGGCAATCGCGAGAAGCCCGGCCCGATGCTGGGTGCGGCCTACACCGCGCTGCGCTAAATTTCCTACACAGCGCTGCGCCGAATTCTGATTTTCGCGCGCCACCCACGGTGTCGTCGCCCGACTTGCCGCCTTCGCTAAAGCTTCGGCGAGCCTGCAGACCGCGTGCCTCGTCGAAGCCTCTTGACGCGCCGAAGTCCGCCTTCGGACGAAGGCGGATGGCGTAGACGGGATCGGGCGATCCAGTACGCCGGGACGCCAGCGATAAATCTCACCGCCGAGGCGTACTGGGTCCCCCGCTTTCGCGGAGGACGACAGTGGAATGTGTGGAGACGGATTGGGCGCGACCGATCGCGCGTCCCCCAAAAAGAAAAAGGACCAACTTTCGTTGGTCCCCAGTATGGGAAAAAACTCCCCTGCGAACAGACCCGATCCCGACGGCCCCGGGGGGCTGGGGGCTGAGGAATCCGGAACCGAAAGGACCGGGTCAACGCAGGATTCATTTGTCGCAAGCCAGCGGGGCGGGCGATGGGCGGAAGTGGGGCAGCAATATGATTCTGCTAACGTTCCCGTGACTCGGTATTCCCGGGGATATCGGGAAGCGGCTGCGGTTTCCGTCGTAATTTCAAAGGTCCTCTTGCGATGTCCGGCGGTTGGCGCGATCATGTAGCCGTCATGATCCCGAAAGGTGGGGACCGGTTTTCGGAATAAGATCATGCCCGAGATGTCAGGAGGCGCTCGATGAGCTCGATGTCGGAGGACACTGATCCAAGCGATAGTCGCGCAGTGGCGCGCACCGCCACTGCAAGCCCGTTGCCTGCTCGCGTGACGTTCAATCGCCTGGAACTCAATCGTATCCTCAATCTGTACGGACGCATGGTCGCCGACGGTGAGTGGCGCGATTATGCGATCGACTTCCTCAGGGATCGTGCGGTGTTCTCGGTATTCCGCCGCGCCTCTGAAGTGCCGATCTACCGCATCGAGAAGGATCCGCGGCTGGCGCGCAAGCAGGGTATGTACAGCGTGATATCAGCCACCGGCCTGATCCTGCGCCGTGGCCACGAGCTTGAGCGCGTGCTGCTGGCGATCGATCGCAAGCTGGCGGTTGTTTAGCCGCTACCGGTCATTCCGGACCAGCGTGCAGCGCTGGATCCGGAATCCAGGAGTTATTGCGCCTGCTGGCGTCATAGATGCTCGTCGCGCTGCCGACCCGCTGGGCGGCTATCACTCGCTCAACCAGACTTCATGTCTTCGTCCAGCACCACCAGCACCCACGCGAGAAGCAGAACCAACGCGGCAATAGCGGGATGCCCCCCAAACATGAACGCCACCCCAGCGATTGCAATGACGAGTCCAACCAGTGTCACCCGGCCGAAGCGTTGCTCGTCGTGCGGCGTTATGCGCATGCGGGCAAGCGTAGCAGAGCGCGGACATCCCGGTAATCCCTAAGCAGCTCCATCCGGGCTACGGATCAGGCACCGTCGTCGCGCCTTCGCCGAGCGCGCGCTGCATCATGACCGTGTCGAGCCAGCGGCCGAATTTGAGGCCCACATTCGGGTGGGTTCCGATCATCTGGAAGCCGGTTTTGGTGTGGACCCCGATCGAGCCGGCGTTGGCGGAATCGCCGATGACCGCGATCATCTGCCGGTAGCCGCGCGCCTCGCATTCGGCGATCAGCCGCAGCAGCAGCAACAGGCCGATGCCGCGCCGGTGGATCGCCGGCTGCAGATAGACCGAATTCTCCACCGTGAAACGGTACGCCGGCCGTGGACGGTAGGGGCCCGCATAGGCATATCCGATCACTTTGCCTTCGACGGCGGCGACGAAATAGGGAAAGCCGCCGTCCATCAGCGCCCGGAACCGCCTTGTCATCTCAGCGAGGTCGGGCGGGATCAGTTCGAACGTCGCGGTGCCGTAGCGTACCGCGTGTTCGTAGATTTCGGTGACAAAGGGAAGGTCGGCCTCGGTGGCGGGCCTGATATCGGGTTCGGACATAGGCGCAGATTATTTTTGCCCGAGCCAAAAGAAAAGCCCCGGCGCTAAGGCCGGGGCTTCAATTCTTGGGCTGGGTTGGAAGCGCTAGTCGCGCTGGCCGAGCAGCTGCAGCAGCAGCGTGAACAGGTTGATGAAGTTCAAGTAGAGCGAGAGTGCGCCGGTAATCGCCGCACGCTCCGCAATGTCACCACCCTGCGAGGCATAGCCGTAGATGTAGTCGTTCTTCAGCCGCTGGGTATCCCAGGCGGTAAGGCCCGCGAACACCAGCACGCCGACCACCGAGACGATGAACTGCAGCATCGAGCTGGCCAGGAACAGATTGACCACACTTGCGATGATGATGCCGATCAGGCCCATGAACAGGAACGACCCCATGCCGCTCATGTCACGCTTGGTGGTGTAGCCGTAGAGGCTCAGCGCGCCGAAGGTCGCCGCGGTGATGAAGAACACCCGCACGATCGAGGTGTGCGTGTACACCAGGAAGATCGACGACAGCGAGATGCCCATCAGCGCCGCGAATACCCAGAACAGCATCTGGGCGGTCGCAGGCCGCAGCCGGTTGATGCCGGCCGAGATCGCAAACACCATCACCAGCGGCGCCAGGATGAACAGCCACTTCAGGGGGCTGACATACATCGCGTAGCCGAACGGGGTCAGGAAGGCGTTACCGAACTTGGCGGCACCGGCCGCCTGATCAGTGGTCACCGCCGCCATATAGACGCCGAGCGCCGCGAGGCCGGTGATGGCCAGGCCGATCGACATGTAATTGTAGATGCGCAGCATGTAGGCGCGCAGACCGGCATCGACGGCCGCGGCATCGACGCGTCCGGCGGCCCGGCCGAAAGGAGAAGCATAGTTACGGTCTAGGTCCGACATGGTCGAATTCCCGTTGGTTGCCCGGCGTAGCGCAAGGGTTTGCGACGCCGGTTAGATATCTATCTCAGATGCCGAGATTTGCTGACATTAATTTTGCGTCATCAAACCGGCCGCTGACCCAAGCTGGTATGTGGGAAACTAACACATTCGCTGCAAGCTTCCATGCGCGGCTGAATGTCGCTCTAGAACGCTATTCCCATGCAAAAGCAGCGTTAACGCGGCCTTGCCGCCGCTACAAATTGTCACAAATTTCGCAACACGCTGGCCGGCTTCTGGTTCAGGGCCAGCAACGTCCCGGCGAGCCCGAGGCCAACCGTGACGATCAGGGCCGCGGCAACCACGCCGGCGGCGCTGCCGGCCTGCCAGATGAAACTGAGCGTCATCAGCCGGGTGACGATCAGCCAGGCCGCGACCGACCCCGCAATCACGCCGAACACCGCCGTCGCAAGGCCGATCATCAGGTATTCCAGCGCGTAGGCGCCAAGCAGCCGCGCCCGGGTCGCGCCCAGGGTCTTCAGGATCACGGCGTCATAGACCCGGTGACGATGGCCCGCGGCGAGCGCGCCGCCCAGCACCAGGATCGCCGAAATCAGCGTCACCGCGCTGGCGCCGCGGATCGCCAGCACCAGGTTGGTGACGACCGTACCGACGGTCTCCAGCGCTTCGCGAACCCGCACGCTGGTCACCATCGGGAAGGCTTCGGCGACCTGCTTGATGATCCGGGCATCGCCGGCCGCGTCTGGATGGACCTCGGACAGGGTCGCGACGTGGGTATGTGGCGCGCCCTTGAAGGCATTGGGCGAGAACACGAGCACGAAATTGATGCCGAGCCCCTGCCAGTCGACGTTGCGCAGATTGGCGATCTTGGCCGGGATGTCGCGGCCGAGCACGTTGACCACGATCTCGTCGCCGATCTTGAGCTTCATCCCGTCGGCGATCTTCTTCTCCATCGAGACCAGCGGCGGGCCGCTATAGTCCGCTGGCCACCAATCGCCCTCGACGACTTTCGAGCCCTTCGGGATCTCGGCGGTGTAGGTCAGGCCGCGGTCGCTCTGCAGCACCCATTCGGTATCCTGCGTTGGCTTGAGCTCGTCGGCCCTGACGCCGCCTGCCGCGACGATACGGCCACGCAGCATCGGCACATCTTCGACGGTCGATTGCGGCGCGGTCGCCTTGAGAAACGCGCCGAAGCGGTCGGCTTCCGAGGTCGGGATGTCGATGAAGTAGAAGGAGGGTGCGCGGTCCGGCAGCGCGGCCAGGAACTGCCGGCGCAGATTGCCGTCGATCTGAGTGATGGTGACGAGGACGGCGAGACCGAGGCCCAGCGACATCACCACCGAAGGCGTCAGCGCGCCCGGCCGGTAGATATTGGCAATGGCCAGCCGCAGCATGGTGATGTTCGAGCGTGGCAGCCGGCGCGCCAACGCCATCAGGCCGGCGGCGACGCCGCGCAACAGCGCGAATACAACGATCGACGAGGCGACGAATACGGCGGCAACGCGCTTGTCATAGGCAAGGCCGATCGCGACCGCGATCAGCAGCGCAACCACGACCGCCATCAAGACAAGATAGCTCCAGCGCGGGCGGTGCCATTCGCGGGCGACCTCCTCGCGGAACAGTGCCGCGACAGGGACGTCGTGCACCCGACCGAGCGGCCACAGGCCGAAGGCGAGCGCGGTGAGCAGGCCGTAGATGAAGGACAATGCGAGTTCGTCAAGATGAAGGGCCGGGATCACCGGCAGCGGCAACAGCTTGCCGAACACGCCGACGATGATGAACGGCAACGCCGCACCGGCGACAAGCCCGATGATCGAGCCGATCCCGGCGAGCACGACCACCTGCGTCAGGTAGATCGTGAAGACGTCACGTCCGGTGGCGCCGAGCGCCTTGAACGAGGCGATGACGTCGCGGCGGCGATCGATATGGCTCTTGACGGCATTGGCGACGCCGACGCCGCCGACCAAAAGGGCGGCAAGGCCGACCAGCGTCAGGAACTGGGTGAAGCGGCTGATGGTGCGCTCGAGCTGTGGCGAGGCATTGGCGCGGCTGCGGATCCACCAGCCGGCTTCCGGCAACGCGGCGCGCACGCTGTCGATCACCTGGGTCGCGGCGCGCTCGTCGGATGCGTTGTCCGGCAGCTTCAGCCGGTAGATCCAGCGCACCAGGCTGCCGGGCTGCAACAACCCGGTCGCGCGCAGGCTGGCCTCGCTGGCCAGGAAGCGCGGGCCAAGGCCGACATTGCCGGCCAGCTTGTCCGGCTCGGCGACGACCACGCTGCGGATTTGGTAGTTGGCGTTGCCGATGCTGATGCGGTCGCCGAGCTTGAGATCAAGCCGCGCCAGCAACGTGGAATCCACCGCCGCGCCGAATACGCCGTCGCGCTCGGCGAGCAGGTCCGCAACCGGCATTTTGGGATCGAGTGTGAGCTGCCCGAGCATCGGGTAGGTTCCGTCCACCGCCTTGAGTTCGACCAGCGCCAGTCGGCCGTCGGTACTGCGGGCCATGACGCGCAAGGCAGCCGCGACCGAAACCTCGCCCCGCGCGCGCAGCACAGCGAGCTCCGCGGGCGTGGCTTCGCGCTGGATCAGTGAAAACGCGATGTCGCCGCCGAGCAACGTGCGGCCTTCGCGGCTCAGGCCCTCGCTGAGACTGGCGGCGACCGAGCCGACGCCTGCGATCGCCATCACGCCCAACGCGATGCAGGCGATGAACACGTAGAAGCCGCGCAGGCCGCTGCGCATTTCGCGAAGCGCGTAACGCAGCGCCAGTGATGCCCCGCGGTTGCCGGAAGCGGCTTCCGAAGCCATGGTCATGAACCGGAATGTCCGTCGATGCGGCCCGAGCGCAGCCGCACCACGCGGTCGCAGCGTTGCGCCAGTGAGGTATCGTGCGTCACCAGCACCAGCGTCATGCCGCGCTCGGAATGCTTGGTGAAGAGCAGGTCGACGATCTGCTTGCCGGTCGCCTCGTCGAGATTGCCGGTCGGCTCGTCCGCCACCAGGATAGCAGGATCCGGTGCCAGCGCGC
Source organism: Bradyrhizobium sp. (assembly GCA_050726155.1). Taxonomy (GTDB): domain Bacteria; phylum Pseudomonadota; class Alphaproteobacteria; order Rhizobiales; family Xanthobacteraceae; genus Bradyrhizobium. The sequence goes on along the minus strand of JBOHIT010000700.1, from coordinate 6 downwards.
GGGCGA
>JBOHIT010000699.1:0-7613 GCA_050726155.1 Bradyrhizobium sp. | reverse complement strand
CACCGATCCTGGACCCATCGGGAATCAAGCTCACGCCGGTAGACCGCGATAAGGAGAGACCGGTAATCAGCTAATTCATTTCCTTCATTTACCGGATGCGATCTCCGGTCGATAACGAAGATCGCATCCCAGGCCGACCTTCTCCGTGCTTCGATCATGTCCGACCTGCTGGCCAGCGTCCGGGTGGATTCCTGCGTTTGAGCGGTCCCCCAGCGTCCGATCCTTCCTGGTTGAGAGCCAGCGCAGAGTGATCGAGCATTGCAGGCGACTTCTTAAAGCTCAAGATCTCGCGGCAGAACATCGCCAACGCCTCACGCGGTTGGTCGAAATGGCCGAAGCCGAATTGCAGCGTTTACACGCCTGACGATCGAAACCCAGCCGCGATATTGCCGCGGCGTTTTCCGACGCCGCGACGCGCCTCCAGTTTGGGCCCCTGGAACGTTTCCACCGCTCCTCGCTGTGACGACGTGCTCCGAGGTTCGGTAACCATGGGTTAGTCCTCGGTCAAAATTTCCGTTTTTCTGCTTGAAACCAAGAGCCGATTTGCTAGTTTTTTGCTTGCCGCAAAGCGGTCCGGGCGCCCTCGGGGCCCGGCGGAGACGGGCGCCGGAGGTGTCCGACGCCTGCTCGTACCCATCTTGCTCCTTGGAGGATTTGGCTATGAGGACTTACGGAGTCAGCCCCTTGTGGCGGTCAACTATTGGGTTCGATCGCTTTTTAGACCTGGCCGACGCTGCCCGGCACGCCGCTGGCGACGCCAACTACCCACCCTGCAACGTAGAACGCCTGTCCGGCGACCGGTATCGGATTTCGCTGGCGCTGGCCGGTTTCTCCCCTAACGACATCGCGATAACAGCCGAGCAGAACGTGCTCACCGTCGAAGGTCGCAAGGCCGATAACGGACAGCGGAAATTCCTCTATCAAGGCATCTCGTCGCGGCCGTTCAAGCGGCAGTTCGCTCTGGCCGCCCACGTCCGGGTCGAGGGAGCACGGTTTGACAACGGCCTGCTGCAGGTCGAGTTGGTTCGAGAGATTCCGGACGCCATGAAGCCTCGCCGGATCCCGATCGACACTCTGACTGCGTCCGACGTCGAGCAGATCGAGCGCGAAGCGGCCTGAAGGCTGGTTGTTCGACCGACGCCGCAGGCCCTGGCCGCTGCAGCTGCCAGCGTGCCCACGGGCGCGTCCTTCGGTCGAGCGACAACGAGCCGGTCAAATTAGGTCAATTGAAACAGTCCAATTCCTTGGCTCAAATGGGGGTACACAAGATGTCTAACACTGCCGCTCTACCTGCTCCGTCTGTCGACGCTGGGCTGTCGAAATATCTCGTCGAGATACGCAAGTTTCCGTTGCTCAAGCCCGAGGAAGAACTCGCCTACGCAAGGCGCTGGCGCGAGCATCGGGATCGCGACGCCGCATACCAGTTGGTCACCAGCCATCTGAGACTCGTTGCCAAAATAGCGATGCGCTATCGCGGCTACGGCCTTCCGATCGCGGAAATCGTCTCGGAAGGGAACATCGGCCTCATGCAGGCCGTGAAGAGGTTCGATCCGGACCGGGGCGTCCGCCTTGCCACCTATGCGATGTGGTGGATCAGGGCCACCATCCAGGAATACATCCTGCGGTCGTGGTCGCTGGTCAAGATCGCCGCCAGCGCCAGCCAGAAGAAGCTCTTCTTCAAACTGCGAAGGGCCAAAAGCGCGATCTCGGCGCTGCAGGAGGGCGACCTGGGCCCGGAGCAGGTCAGGCTGATTGCGGAGCGTCTTAAGGTCGCTGAGCGGGACGTTATCACTATGGACCGGCGACTGCGTGGAGACGTTTCCCTAAATGTGCCAATTCACGACGAGGATGAAACCGAGCAGACATTGGACTGGCTGGTCGATCCCGCGCCGACCAGTGAAATCACCTTGGCCGAGGAGCAGGAGACCAAACATCGTCGTCAGGCCCTTGCTAACGCCCTCGCCAACCTCGATCCTCGCGAACGTAACATCCTTACCGCGCGCTGGCTGAACGAGGAGTCGGCGACGCTTGAAGAACTTGCCGCGGAACACGGGGTATCCCGCGAACGGATCCGCCAGATCGAGCAGCGAGCCTTTCAAAAGGTAAAGGCCGCGATGCTGGCAAGTCGACGGGAGGCCGACGGCCTGCCCTCTTCCCGCGCGAAAGAAACGAAGCAGTGGGGGGCGCGGCTCTAAGTCCGCAAAGGATCACGATCGCCATGTTCACTCCGTCGGTCGTTTTTCTCGTGATCGCAAACACAGTCGCAGCGACCGGCGCCGTCCTTGTCGCCTTGCAGGCTGCGATGTTTGAGACAGGTCATGTGGCTTCGCCGGCGTTGACCGCGGATGCAGCCGGCGTCGCCAACGCCGACTTGTCTTGGCAACAAGGTGAAGTTGCCGGCGCAGCATGACCGACGGATCCTCTGCCATTCTCGGAGAGGAACCTTTCTCTTGGTTGAGCGTTCGGCGACCAGCGGTGGGGAATGTCCGCGAATAAAAGGACGAGCCCAACGCCAATCACAACGGAGGACAACATGATGGAAAGACTGTTGGCACTTTTGCTGGCGGGCGCCCTCGTGGCTCCGCAGGTCGGTCAAGCGAGCGAGAGTGCGTTGAACAATGACCGCGCGCGACAAGCTGCGTCAAAGTTTCCGGAAAAGCTACCGCTCCCGCCCATTCCTTATCTCGATACGATGCCGTGGATGGACTTTGGATCGGAATCGAAGGGACCCGGAATTGACACCTTGTGGCTACCCAACTTCAACGCTCCGACGGCTACGAAAAACTCGGCGTCTGCCTATAATAGCCTATGGAATGCTGAATCAAATCCAAATAGGACGGCAACCCGATAGTGGAAATCGCAAGCGAGTGCAGAGGCGACACCACCGCTGGTATCGGCGGTGGTGCGCGCGTTTGCTTGTCTGGCACAGAAACCCGGTAACACTCGCGGCCGGCCTCACCAATATGACGCGAAAATATTGCGTAAAATGAGCGCGTGGAAAGGCCAGGCACACGATAATCATGGCTTCGCGTGCCTGGCTGGAGGTTGATCGTCTTTCGCGAGAATCCGGGCGACCGCGACCAAAACTAAATCGGCCGATTCCCGTTCCCTGACAGCTTAGAAAATCAACATGATCGCCCTCTTGAAATCGGATCGGCTTTTTCTAATTTTTAGCTTGCCGCGATGAGCGGTCCGGGCGCCCTTCGGGGGCCTGGTGGAGACGGGCGCCGGAGGTGTCCGACGCCTGCTCGTACCATCTTGCTCAATGGAGGATTTGGCTATGAGGACTACCTACGATTTTGCTCCCCTTTGGCGGTCGACCATCGGCTTTGACCGCTTATTCGATCTTGTGGATGCCGCACAACAGGCCGGTACGGAGGAAAACTATCCGCCGTGCAACGTCGAGCGCCTGGGCGAAGACCGCTACCAGATCTCGTTGGCGGTCGCCGGTTTCTCACCGGACGAAATCGCGATCACCGCAGAACAAACGTGCTGACCGTGGAAGGCCGGAAAGCCGAGAAACAACAGCGTGAATTCCTCTACCAGGGAATTTCGTCGCGGCCCTTCAAGCGGCAGTTCAACCTGGCGGACTATGTGCAGGTCAAGGGAGCGGCGTTTGACAACGGCTTGCTGCAGATCGAACTCGTCCGCGAGATCCCCGAGGCCATGAAGCCGCGTCGGATTTCCATCGCGGGTTCATCCGGATCGAACGTCCGGCAGATCGACGGCAAAGCGGCCTGACCGCGTCGCGGCACATTGACATCATCGACCTGACTTCCGCGGCGGTCTGCCCGCGGCGGAAGTCGCTTGAATTGAGGAGAACACATCATGGGTCTCAAGGATCTCATTCCCTGGAATAACGGCGGGCGCGAGGTAGGCATTCACCGGGGTACCGACGTGAATCCGTTTTTTACGTTGCATCGCGAGATGAACCGCATGTTCGACGATGTATTCCGCGGGTTCGACCTTGCGCCGTTCGGATCGGCCCGCGGGATGAGCGGGCTTGGCTGGCCGCAGATCGACATCGATGAGACGGACAAGGAGGTGCGCATCACCGCCGAACTGCCTGGCCTCGACGAGAAGGACGTCAGCCTGGAAATCGCAAATGGCGTTCTTTCGATCTCCGGCGAGAAAAAATCGGAATCGGAGGACAAGGCACGCCGTTTCAGCGAGCGGTACTACGGCCGGTTCGAACGGCGCATCCCGCTGGAGGACGTCGATCAGGACAAGGTCTCGGCCGCGTTCAAGAACGGCGTGCTGACCATAACCGTGCCGAAATCCGCCGAAGCGAAGAATGTCCGCCGCATCGCGATCAATCGCAATGGCTGACACGTTCCAACGTCCGGGCGTGCGATCAGTGAGCGTCCGGACGCATTATCCACCAGACAAAGCTCATTCACTAACCATGACCAACAGTTTATCGGCAAAAATAAATCGACGGTTCGTCGGCGCGTTGTTTCTTTGCGTCGTTATCGCGAATTCGCCGGGGCTCGCCCAGGTGCCGGATATCACGGGCGGCCAAATTCCGACGCTGGCGCCTCTGGTAAAAGAAACGACGCCTTCGGTCGTCAACATTTCGGTGCACGCGCGAGTCAAGGAGGACAATCCACTCTACCGCGACCCCGTCTTTCGGGAGTTTTTCGATCTCCCCAAGCAGCTTGAAAAGGAAGTCCAGGCGACGGGTTCGGGGGTAATCGTTGACGCCGAACGCGGCTATGTCCTCACCGCCAATCACGTTGTCGCACAAGTCTCGAGCGCCCAGGTCACGACTAAGGACGGACGGAAGTTTGACGCGAAACTGGTGGGGCGCGATCCTGCCACCGACATTGCGGTGCTTGAGCTTCAGGGCCAGACCGGGAAACTGAAGGCCATTCCATCCGGTGACAGCGACAAGATTGAGGTGGGCGATTTCGTGATCGCGATCGGAAACCCATTTGGCTTGGGCCAGACCGTGACTTCTGGAATTGTCAGCGCACTCGGCCGAACCGGCCTCGGCAAGCAGGGGTATGAGGACTTTATCCAGACAGACGCGTCCATCAATCCCGGGAACTCGGGCGGCGCTTTGGTCAACCTTAGGGGACAGCTTATCGGGATCAATACCGCGATCATTTCACCGGGCGGCGGTAACGTTGGAATCGGGTTCGCCGTGCCGATCAATATGGCGCGCCGGGTCATGGAGCAGCTTGTTCAATACGGCGAAGTTCGTCGCGGCCAGATCGGTATTTCCATCCGCGATCTTGAAGCCGATCTGGCGGCCAAGGAAAGCTATCAAGGTGCGCTCATCGCCGAGATTGCCAGCGGTTCGCCGGCGGAGAAAGCGGGGCTACAGAAGGGCGACATTGTAAAGGCTGTCGATGGCTTGCCGATCAGAAGCGCGTCCCAGCTTCGCAATTTAATCGGCCTGACCCCGCTGGGCGGGCGCGTCGAGCTTCGGTTCGAGCGCAAAGGCGCCGTTCACAGCGCCAGCGTCGAGGTGGGCCCCGCAAAAGCCGCGCCTGTGCGACGCACGGCCGATCAATGATCAAGACGCGTGGGGACCACGCACCGCTTTAGAAGGAAGCGCGCGACGCGAGCTCGAACGTATCGGTGAAGGCTGGCTTCATGAATTGCATGCTGGGAGACGCCAAGTGGCCAAGGAACGAAGGACCGAAACGGAGCTGCGCCAGATGATGCTGGCGGCCGCCCGCAAGCACGAAGAGTGCAGCGAGCTGGAGGATCTTTTCATATTTGGCCCCACGCCACGCCCCGAGGCAAATTGGGGCTTTGGGATCGCCGGCAAGGACAACAAAGTATCCGTGGCCTGCTATGCGCGCCTCGACCAGATCGCCAATGACCTGCAGGCAAAATATGAACTACATCCGGTCAAGGCGGCACGACGCGAGATCGAAGCGAGAGTTTGGTCTTTGGTCCGTGACCACCCAACGCTCAAGGCGTCACTGTCGCGCGTCGGCGGCGCCTACGAAGTCGCCACGTTCAAGAAACTGGAGGGGCGGCCGAATTGGAACATGGAATGGATCACTGACGATCGGCTGGCCAAAGCCGCCTTTGAACGGGTCGTCCGGTCTGTTCAAACGCAGATTGAATTGGAATAGGCGGTTTCGAGCAACGTCGGGTCGGCTAGCCCTTGTCGCCGGCGATGACGCTTTCACAGGCTCCCGCGCGTTCGCCGCTGCAGGCCGTATTTTGCCTTATCGGCCGGGGCGTCGAGAACATCGACGGCGGTATAGGCCGGCTCGGAGCCAGCCTTCTTCGAGTTCTGCCGGCGCGCTTCGAAATGGTGACCACACTGATCGCGCAGATGTCCGATTTGCTCGCCCCAATATCCAAATCTACGACGCGCACGTAGTCGACCTGTACCAATGGGTCTGCGCGCGGTACCTCGTTTCTGCGAAGGGTGCAGAAACTACCTGGCTGGCGCTCCCTAGGGGAGACGACGCGAGCTACAGAAACTCTATATAAAACAACGACAAATCAGGCTAGCTGCTCCAATATTGCTACCACCCTCTGCTACCAGTGGCAACTCGTGAACCAATGATCCACGTCCATACGTCCCTAAGGGCTCTCAACCTTCACACCGAGCCGATCTGCGATAGGTTGGATGTCGCGTGTATTCGTCGTGAGGATCGCGGCTCCCTTGGGGCAGAAGAGCACGAAATAAGCGTCGCCGAAATCACGGCAGTCCTTCGGGGTCATCAGTCGTCCTTGGTGCTTCTCGATTTGCCGCAGCACGCGAAATCTTTTTGACGTTTCGGATCGACCGTCCTTCGGTAAACTCGCTCGCGCCATAGCTACATCAGCACGTCGCGACGATAGTTGCGATTTCAGGCAGCAATCAGAACTCCGAGGGCAGTCGTCCGGTTTGGTCTCAATACGACCATCTTGATCAACCAATGAGGCGTCGGGATAGCAAGTCAAACGATGATGAACCCCGCCGAGGATTTTGTCTCTTCTGGGCCACGACGAGTAGATGGCCTTCTTCATTTCCAGTCTCAAGACATCTGCATGTACATTGTCCATGTCCGCCTTCGATCCGTACTTACTTTGCAAATCCTTGATCGTTGCGCCGTCAAATCCTCTCACGAATGCCGTATGAAGACTTTGAATGATTGTAGAGGTGAAATACCTGCGCGGCGTGCGCGAAATCCTCTGCAAAGCCATCAAGCTGCGCGAAAAACTGCGTGTGTCTAACAGCTTGTTATGCATCCAAGCGTAGGTGTTCAGGGGGCCACGCTTGAACTCCTTCCACGCAAATTGGGGAACCACCACGTCTGCAAAACGACGCATCGCGGACCGTGCAGCTTTTTCCGAACCATCCTTCTTCAGTAGGAAGTCAGTGAGAACGGTGGTCTCCAAAAACGCGGTTGCCATGTCAGTCTTGAACCTGCTCAGCCAGCAACTCTTGAGAAACTTCGTTATAGCCAGAAGGGGACACCACCGATTCAGCAGCACTTTCGATTTCATCGGTGAGAATGCAAGCATCCTCGAACCGCATGAAGGGAGAAGACCACAAACGCGTCAACACTCGGTGCAGAACCTCCGGCAGCATGGGGGCATCTGTGATTGCCGTAATTTGGCACGCTTGATACGAAGCCCAAACGACGACGCCTATACTG
>JBOHIT010000698.1:0-13443 GCA_050726155.1 Bradyrhizobium sp. | reverse complement strand
CCCGTTCGGCGTGTCCGCGGCAAAGCCGATGTGCCAGTAGTTCTTGTAGACGAGCGCGTCGCCGTCGAGGCTGGCATTGAATTCCGGGAATTTTTGCAGTGTCGCTACCGCGGCTTTGACCATGAACGGGAGGAGCGAGAGCTTCACACCGCTCTTCTCGAGTTCCTTGTTCATCGTCACCCGGAATTGTTCGAGATCGGTGATGTCAGCCTCGTCGTGGGTCGTGACATGCGGAATGACGACCCAGTTGCGGTGAAGGTTGGCCGCGGAAATCTTCTTGATTCGGCCGAGGTCCTTGCGCTCGACCGGCCCGAATTTTGCGAAATCAATCTTGGGCCAGGGCAGAAGGTCGATGCCACCAACGCCGCCTCCACTCGCGGCCGCGGCTTGCGGCTTGGCCGGCGACGCTGCGCCCTTGCTGGAGGCTTCGACATCTTCTCGCTGGATACGACCGTGATTGCCCGATCCCTTGACCTTGCCGAGATCGACGCCCAGTTCACGCGCCAGCTTGCGCACGGCCGGACCGGCATAGGCGAGCGCGAAGCTTCCTTCGTCAAGGGCGCCGACCACCGCCGTTCCTGCGGCGATGGCCGGCGAGGCTGCAGGTGACGACACGGGAGGGATGTCGGCCTGCAAAGGTGCTGCCCCAGTTGCGAGCGACAGGATGATCGAGCCTTCGCTGACCTTGTCGCCGGTCTTGACCTTGATCTCGCGCACGGTGCCCGAGAGAGGCGCTGGCACTTCCATCGTCGCCTTGTCCGACTCGAGCGCGATCAGCGGATCCTCCGCTTTCACGCTGTCGCCGGCCTTAACGAAGATTTCGATGACCGGAACGTCCTTGAAGTCGCCGATATCGGGGACGCGTACCTCGGCGACGCCGCCCGGTGCACTGACCGGTGACGGCGGCGCGCTGACGACCGGACGGGCTTCGGCCAGCTCTGCGCCCGCGCCCTCGAACTGCACGATGACAGTGCCTTCACTGACCTTGTCGCCCAGCTTCACGACCACCGATTTCACCACGCCCTCGCACGGCGACGGCACCTCCATGGTCGCCTTGTCGGACTCCAGCGCAACCAGCGGATCCTCAGCGTTCACCTTGTCGCCCGGCTTGACGAAGACCTCGATCACCGGGACGTCCTTGAAGTCACCGATATCGGGAACCTTGATGTCGATCAGACCACTCATCGCTCTGTCCTCGGCTCCGCTGGCTCACACGGTCCAGGGCGCAGCACGCCCGGCGTCGATTTTGTATTTGGAGATGGCTTCGGCCACGATGGCCGGCTTGATCGCTCCGTCGTCGGCGAGCGCCTTGAGCGCTGCGATCGCAACGTAATGCCGGTCGACTTCGAAGAACTTCCGCAGCTTCACGCGATAGTCGCTGCGCCCAAAACCGTCCGTACCCAGCACGACAAAGCGACGGCCGTCCGCCTGGACGTATTCGCGGATCTGGTCGGGGTAATTGCGCATGTAGTCGGTCGATGCCACGACCGGGCCCGGATGACTTTCAAGTTGCGCCGCGACCCAGCTCTTGCGGCGTGGCTCGGTCGGATGCAGCAGGTTCCAGCGCTCCGCCGCCATACCGTCGCGGCGCAATTCGTTGAAGCTGGTCGCGCTCCACACGTCGGCGGTGACGCCGAAGTCAGCCTTGAGCAGATCGGCGGCTGCGATCACCTCGCGCAGGATCGTGCCCGAACCGACGAGCTGGACCCGCAGTCCCTTCTTCGCGGTCTCGCCGCCGTTGTTCAGGAGATAGAGCCCCTTGAGGATTCCTTCCTCCGCCCCCTTGCCGGCATCGGCCAGCGACGGATGCGGATAGTTCTCGTTCATCAACGTGATGTAGTAGTAGACGTCCTCCTGCGCCTCGTACATGCGGCGCATGCCCTCGCGGACGATGGTCACGACCTCATACGCAAAGGTGGGATCATACGCCACGCAGTTCGGGATGGTGGCGGCAAGCACGTGGCTGTGACCGTCCTCATGCTGCAACCCTTCGCCGTTGAGCGTAGTGCGGCCGGCGGTGCCGCCGAGCAGGAACCCGCGGGCACGCATATCGCCGGCGAGCCAGGCGAGGTCACCGACGCGCTGCAGGCCAAACATCGAATAGTAGATGTAGAACGGGATCATCGGCACGTTGTTCGTGGAGTAGGACGTCGCCGCGACGATCCAGCTCGACATCGCGCCACCTTCGTTGATGCCCTCCTGGAAAACCTGTCCGCTTTTGTCCTCTCGGTAGTACATCAGCTGATCGGCGTCCTGCGGCCGGTAGAGCTGGCCGACCGATGAATAGATGCCGAGTTGGCGGAACATGCCCTCCATGCCGAAGGTGCGGGATTCGTCCGGCACGATCGGCACGATGTGCTTGCCGATCGCCTTGTCGCGAACGAGCGTGCCGAGCATCTGCACGAAAGCCATCGTGGTCGAAATTTCGCGGTCGCCCGTGGCGTCGAGCAGCCGCTGAAACGTCGACAGCGGCGGAATTTGCAGGGACGCGGATTTGCGCCGGCGCTGCGGCAGGCTGCCGCCGAGCTTTGCGCGCTGAGCGCGGAAATACTTCATCTCCGGGCTGTCTTCCGCCAGGCGGATGAAGGGGACTTTTGCGAGGTCCTCGTCAGTAACCGGCACCTGGAAGCGGTCGCGAAAACCGCGCAGCGCATCCTGCGTCATCTTCTTCGCCTGATGCGCGATCATCTGGCCTTCGCCGGATTCCCCCATGCCATAGCCCTTGACGGTCTTCGGCAGAATGACCGTCGGCTGGCCCTTGTGGTTCATGGCAGCGGTGTAGGCGGCAAAGACCTTCTCCGGATCATGGCCGCCGCGCGCCAGTTGCCAGATATCGTCGTCGCTCATGTCGGCGACGAGTTGCTTCGTTTCCTCGTATTTGCCAAAGAAGTGCTCGCGAATGTAGGCGCCGCTCTTGCTCTTGAAGTCCTGGTATTCACCGTCGACGCATTCGTCCATGAGCTGGAGCAGCCGCCCGCTCTTGTCCTTCTGCAGCAGGCGATCCCAGCCCGAACCCCACAGCACCTTGATGACGTTCCAGCCGGCGCCGCGAAACACGCTTTCGAGTTCCTGAACGATCTTGCCGTTGCCGCGGACCGGCCCGTCGAGCCGCTGCAGGTTGCAATTGATCACAAAGATCAGATTGTCGAGGTTTTCGCGACCGGCGAGCGAAATCGCGCCGAGCGATTCCGGCTCGTCGGTTTCGCCGTCACCCATGAAGGCCCAAACCTTGCGATTGGCCGTTTCGGCCAGATTGCGGTTCTGCAGGTATTTCAGGAACCGCGCCTGATAGATCGCCATCAGGGGCCCAAGCCCCATCGACACCGTCGGGAACTGCCAGAAATCCGGCATCAACCAGGGGTGCGGATAGCTCGACAATCCTCCGCCCGCGGTCTCCTGCCTGAAGCCGAGCAATTGCTCTTCGCTCAACCTGCCTTCGAGAAAGGCGCGTGCGTAGATACCGGGCGAACAGTGTCCCTGGACGAAAATGAGATCGCCGCCATGGCCGTCCGTCGGCGCGTGCCAGAAGTGGCCGAAGCCGATGTCGTAGAGTGTGGCGGCTGACTGAAAGCTCGCGATGTGGCCACCAAGCTCCGAGCTTTCCTTGTTGGCGCGCAGAACGATCGCAAGCGCATTCCACCGGATGATCGAGCGAAGTTTGTGCTCGATCGTGCGGTCGCCCGGCAGCGCCGGCTGCTGGTCCAGCGGAATGGTGTTGCAATAGGGCGTGGTCAACGTCTGCTGAATGCTGAGGCCGCCGCTGCGCGCGGCATCTATCACCGCGTTGACGACGAACTCGGCCCGGTCATTTCCGCGATGGCCCCGGACTGCCGACAAGGCATCCAGCCACTCCCGGGTTTCCAGCGGATCCAGATCGTGTGCGTCCGCAACCGTCATTACCTTCTCCATTGCAGGCCAAGCCGAAGAAAAGCGTCAACGTTCATTGCGCTCCGCAGACGTGCGGAGGCGCGCGTAATGCCATGCAGGCGATATCGCCCGTGGCTCTAGGTGATGAGTTGAATACTGGCTGGCATCTGAACGTCCCCTCACGTCGTCTGTTCTTGAGCTGTCGCTTGTTTTGCGGATAGCTGCTTTTGCAGAAGGCGGTGCAGCATTCGTGCCAGACCACGAAGGGCGCCACAGTTCACGCACATGTCATTCATTTTGCTGGGCCATTGCGATGCGAGCCGTCGCATGCCGCGATGCGATCGGTCCGGTTCTGTCTGAAGGTCCGGAAAACCGACCGGACGGATCACCCGAAATGTCAGATCGGCATGGCGACGGGTTCCAAATGCAAGGTCTGAAGTCGCAAGCCTGCCAACGCGCACGGCGAGAGTGCCCGCACAACGCCCGCTTGGTCACGGAGGAGGCGCTGCGGGAGAAAAAAGAATAGAATTGACGAACTTCGTTTGGATAGTCGATTGTCCGCGGCCGGCGCATTCACGGGCCTGACCAATGACCGTCATACTCGATCTCCTCAACGGCGATCCGCGAGCCAGGATGCGGCCCGACAAGCCGCGCCACCCCGAAAAAGCCAAACGACCCGACACGCCCCTACAGAACAAGCCGGCGTGGATCCGCGTGAAGGCTCCTGGTTCCACCGCATGGGCCGAGACAAAGCGCATCGTGCGCGAGAACAAACTAGTGACCGTCTGCGAGGAAGCCCGCTGTCCCAACATCGGCGAGTGCTGGGCGAAGAAGCACGCGACCTTCATGATCATGGGCGATACGTGCACGCGGGCCTGCGCTTTCTGCAACGTGCGCACCGGCCTGCCGGGTGCCCTCGATACGGACGAACCGGTCAAGGTCGCCGAAGCGGTGGCCAAGCTCGGACTGGAGCATGTGGTCGTCACTTCGGTCGATCGCGACGACCTTGCCGATGGCGGCGCGGCACATTTCGCTGCAACGATTGCGGCCATCCGCGCGACAAGCCCGGGTACAACGATCGAGATCCTGACCCCGGATTTTCTGCGCAAAGGAGCCGCGCTCGAAACGGTCGTTGCGGCGAAACCCGACGTGTTCAACCACAATCTGGAGACCGTGCCGTCGAAATATCTGACGGTGCGGCCCGGCGCGCGTTATTTTCATTCGGTCCGGCTGCTGCAGCGCGTCAAGGAACTCGACGCACAGATCTTCACCAAGTCCGGGATCATGGTAGGCCTCGGCGAAGAGCGCAGCGAAGTGCTGCAATTGATGGACGACCTTCGTTCCGCCGACGTCGACTTCCTGACCATCGGCCAGTATCTCCAGCCCACGCGCAAGCACCACGCTGTCATGCGCTTCGTGCCCCCTGACGAGTTCGAGGCCTATGCGAAGGTCGCTTACGCCAAGGGCTTTCTGCTGGTGTCAGCCACGCCGCTGACACGCTCCTCGCACCACGCCGGAGACGACTTCCGCAAACTACGTGAGCGCAGACGGGCATTGGCGACTGGTTGCGGTTGAACCACACATACCCGTCGTCACGAGCTGACCGTTGTTAAGAAAGTCGCAACGCGTTCGTTAGTGCAGAAAGCGCAGCCGGTTGATGGTGACGACTGGGGTAGTACATGAAGAAGCCAGGGATTGGCGGCGTCCAGTCCTCCAGCACACGAATAAGGCGGCGCTTCGCGAGATGCTCTGCGACCTGCTCTTCAAATGCGAGGCCCACGCCGGCTCCAGCGAGTGCGGCCTGGATAACCAGATTGGTATCGTCGATTATGAGTGGGCCGTTCACGCTGATCGTAACCGCTTTTCGTCCTTGCTCGAACTCCCACCGATACGGACCGCCCGGAAGACGCAGGCCTATGCATCGATGATCATTTAGATCCTTGGGCTTCCGAGGAATGTTTCGTGACGCAAAATAGCGAGGCGATCCGACCACCGCCAATCGCAGCTCCTGCGTGACTCGCACCGCGATCATGTCCTTTTGAATATACTCGCCGAGTTGAATACCGGCATCGAACTCGCCCGCAACGAGGTCTACAGGGCCGGTGACAGTAACAACGTCAAGAACGATGTCAGGGTAGGCCTCGGCGAATGCCGTGAGCCGCGGCAACAATACCATCACAGCAGCCGACCGAGACATTACAATTCGAAGGCGCCCGGCAGGTCGGTGCCGAACGCTTCGGGCATTGTCGATGGCACGCGCAATTTGGTCGAGAGCCGGAGACAATTCCTTCAACAGAGCGGCCCCTGCAGCGGTTGGCGCGACGCTCTTGGTCGTCCGAGCAAGGAGCTGCAGTCCGAGGCGTCGTTCAAGTCCCCGAATCGAGTGGCTCAGTGCCGACTGGGACACACCGATCTTTGCCGCAGCCCGTGTGAAGCTTCGTTCACTGGCGACGATTGCAAACGTGGCGAGTTCGTTCAGTTCGTTTCTCATAATCCATGAATATCGCTCATAATACCATGCCATGCAATACGACTAGTTTCATGAACCACTTTTGTCATAGATTTGGTCAACAACGAGATCGAGGCAACTTTCCGTACCCTTTTTGCCGGCCTGACGCTCGGCACAGGTAACTGAGCCTAGAGCCGTTCGTTGCGACAACCTGGGACGGCTGAACCGCGCGATTTCAGTCTTCATCTGGAAAACGCAACTTGGACTAAGGCGGACTGTTTGGGAGAGCAGAATGTCGAGAATGGATCGACGAGCATTTTTGAGTGCCAGCGCAGCTTTTGTAGCTACGCTCGTCAGCGCTCCTGGTTTGATGCTTGGAGACCGCACGATCAGCCATGCGCAGTCCCCAACCGTTCCAAATAACAACCTTATGGATAGCAAGCTTATGAACACCGATGCTCGTGCCTTGCGCGCTCTAGCGCAAACATATCTCGACGGCGCCTATGAAATGGATGCAGACAAGTTTGCGTCCATATTTCACCCATCGAGTTCCGTGACCAAGGTCGGCGACGACGGCAGTGTGAGCGTGACGCCAATTGCGACGTGGCTGGCAGCCGTCCGCAACCTTAAAGGTCCGAAACAACAGGGCCTGGTCCGCAACGATCAAATTCTATCGATAGACGTTGAGGGAGAACTTGCACTTGTGAAGTTGAAATTGCAGATTCCGCCACGTTACTTCACCGACATGCTGTCATGCTTGAAGGTCAACGGAACCTGGAAGATCGCTCAGAAAGTGATGACTTCGAAAACCTAACGACTTGGTTGCCGCATTTTAAAACACTGAATCACACGCTTCGCAGGTTGTCCGTGGAATTTCTGTCGCAAACCGCCAACACCCTGAGCTGCGCTTCGGGATCATGGAAGATATGGTCACTCTCTGATGGATATGTCGACCTGCCGGCCGAGTCCCTCAAGCATCCCAACAACAAAATATGTAGGCGGACCGAATCGCCTCAGCGTGACGATTCGCCAGTTCGATTATCGGTCAACTGCTTCCTACTTGATCGCTCTGGCATGGACCGTGTTTTGATTGATTGTGGAGCTGGCGGGAGTTGGGACCCGTCCATGGGTCACCTCGTCGAGGCGATGGCGGAGGCAGGCATCGATACATCATCGATCACTATGATCGCCCTCACTCATGCTCATGGAGACCACATCAATGGGCTCCTGATGCCTGACGGTCGACGAGCATTTAACGGCCTGAGGAAGGTTTTGATAGGGCAAGACGCTGTTGAAGAGTTTCTTGCCGAGCCAGAGCTAGAGGAATTTCGTCCACTCCTTGCCCCAATTAACGGGGGAGACCGGCTGGCCGATCATTTACTGGCAGTGACGATACCTGGGCATGCTCGGGGCCATCTGGGCTATCTCCTCAACACTGGCGAGGACGATGTCCTATTCTGCGGCGACCTTCTCCACGTTCCCGCCGCACAGTTTTTCCGTCCCGAGCTTACTTGGGCCTATGACGATGACGAAGCCATGGCGAGGGCCAGCCGGATCAAGGTGCTCCGGGACGCAGCACATGCGCAGACGTGGTTAGCCGGCGCTCACCTAGGTCGACCAGGCATCGGCAGAGTGGTCGAAGAAGGGCAAGGATATGCGTTCATTCCGGTCGCTTAGCGGCCGGTGAGCCCGCCGTGCTGGGCGGCCCTGCCCTCTCCAATGAACCAGCGGTCCATCACTTCGCTTCAACCTCGTTGAACGCCTCGCGCGCGTTCCGGAACGCATCTATTCCCGAGGGGATGCCGCAATAGACGCCGACCTGGAGAAGGATCTCCTTGATCTCGTCCTTGGTGACGCCGTTCTTCAAGGCGCCCTTGACGTGCAGCTTCAGTTCGTGCGGACGCCCCAGTGCGCCGAGCATCGCCAGATTGACGATGCTGCGGGTGCGGCGGTCCAGGCCCGGGCGGGTCCACAACGCGCCCCAGCAGAATTCGGTCGACCATTCCGCCATCGTCCGGGTGAATTCATCGGCACCGGCAATGGACTTGTTGACATAATCCTCGCCGAGCACTTCCTTGCGGACCTTCAGGCCTTTATCGAACAACTCAGTCATCGTTGGTTCCTTCCATCGTTTGAGTACTGATTTTTTTTGAGACAGGGCGATTCAACCATGCGGGTTCATCAGGCTTGAGACGCCGGCCAGCGTATCGAGGCGCCAGACGCCATCGATGATGCGGTCTATATTCCAGTTGGTTCCGCCCAACCGGGCGCAATCGCGCAACTTTGCTTCGATATCGCGGTCCGGCAACGGATCGGCCATACTCCCCTTCGCGGCCATCACGGCCTCGCTTATCGTCTCGCCAGACATCAGCTGGATACAGACGCGCGCGGCGCCGTCAGGGAGAGAAGCGTCAAGCCGCGCCCTCACCTTCTCGCGCAAGTCCACGATGTCCGGCCGAACCACCGTCGCCTCCGAGAATTCGGTGACACCGGCGGCCCCAAGCAGCAACGCACAGGCGGCGCAATGATGAATGCTGACCCGTGCGTCGCGTTCGTTGCGAACTGGACGATCGCCACGCGCCAGCAAAAGCGCAGAGCCGTGCACGGTGACCGATTCGATATGATCGATGCGCTGGTTCAGCTTTGCCCGTAGCGTAAAGCAGGCGTCGATCACGGCGTGAAACACGATGCCGGCGGGGTAGGGCTTGTACGTGTTCTTCGCGATCTCCCAACTCTTGCCGAGATTGCCCGTTAGACGCGCAAGGTTCGGTTCGTCGCCCATGGCGCGGGCCCAGCCGAGCGGCCCTTCAATGGCCCGTGGCGAAGCGGAGTAGCCTTCAGCCGCGAGTAACGCCGCAAACAGGCCGTTGCGCGCTGCATTGCCGACGCTGACATTCTTGGCGGCACTCGGGAGGTTCTCGACGATCCCGGCCGACTGGCTCGCAGCGATCCCGATCGCATTTGAAATCTGGTTCGCAGGGAGCCCAAGCAGTTTGGCGCAGGCCGCTGCGGCCCCAAACACCCCGCAGGTCGAGGTGATGTGCCAGCCGCGTGCATAATGGCCGGGAGATACCGCATTGCCGACGCGGCATTCGACTTCGACGCCTAGAATGAATGCAGTGAGAACATCTTGCCCAGAAAATCCCCGCGCTTGCGCCAATGCCAGCACCGGCGCTGCGACGGGCGCGGCCGGGTGAATGATGGTGTCGAGATGGGTGTCGTCGAAATCAAGCAGGTTGGCCGAAATTGCATTGACGAAGGCCGCCCCCATCGCATCGAGCCGTTCCGGACGGCCGATGATCGCGGACGTCGCAGCGCCGCCGAATGGCAACAGCGCGCGCAACGCCGCGCTGACGGCGGGATCGTAAGCCGAACCGAGCGCGGTCGCGAAAAAATTCAAAATCGAGCGTTTCGCTTCGTGACTTTGCGCTGCGATATCAGCCCACATCGTAGCGGCAACGAAATCGGCGAGCGTTGTGCCGGCGCCTTGCGCTTCATCTTGCCGCACTGAGCGAATTCCTCGGACCTTGTTTTCCCGATCCTATTCCGGCGCACGAAGGCCTGTCGACAGGAATCTTATGCTTGACAGATTGACTGACAATCTGGACATTCGACGAAACTCGGCCGGGAACCCGGCCTAGCCCAAGAACAAGAAAGCGCCCGCGTTCTGCGGCGCGACGGGGAGCAAACCATGGCTGCAGAAACAATCGGCTTTGTCGGAATCGGCCGCATGGGTGGACCGATGGCCGGACGGTTGATGGACGCCGGCTATTCGTTGTGCATTTACGATTCGCAGGTCGAAGCGACCAAGGCGCTGCTGGCGCGTGGAGCGCGGCTTGCGAACTCGCCCGCCGAAGTCGCATCGAGTGCCGATATCGTGCTGTGCAGTCTGCCTACTCCGGACATCGTCAAGGCCGTAGCACTCGGCCCCGACGGGATCATCGCGGGCAACCGCGCCACGGTTTTGATTGATCTCTCCACTACCGGCCCCGGCGCCGCCAAACTGATCGCAAAAGGGTTCGAGCCGAGGAAACTGACACTGGTGGATGCGCCTGTCAGCGGCGGCATCAAGGGCGCGGTCAACGGTACGCTTGCCGTGATGGTGTCGTGTCCGAAGGCGACCTACGACCGGGTCGAGCCGATCCTGAAACATTTCGGAAAGCTGTTTTACACCGGCGAAAAGCCGGGCACGGCGCAGACGGCAAAACTTGCCAATAATCTGATGGCGGCGGCCGCGCTGGTGATCACGTCCGAAGCGGTGGCGATGGGCGTCAAGGGCGGCGTCAATGCCAAAGTACTGATCGACATCATCAACGCCAGCAGCGGGCGCAACAGCGCGTCGGAGGACAAATTCCCTCGCGCCGTGCTTCCCGGCACCTTCGATTTCGGCTTCACCACCGGTCTTTCCTACAAGGACGTGCGGCTTTGCGTCGATGAAGCCGAGGCGATGGGCGTCCCCATGGTCTGTGGCGCGGCGGTCCGGCAGATGCTCGCCATCACCAACGCCAAATTTGGCGCGTCATCCGACTTCACGTCGATCGCAAAGGTGCTGGAGGAATGGGCCGGCGTGGAAATGCGCGGCTGATTTTCGGGAGCGATCGAGAGGGAACGCGATTGCCATGACCATGTCGGCGGAAGGAGCAGGCGGGATATCCATGGCGCGAGCGCTGGCCCGCGCGGCACTTGCCATCGAACCCGGCCGTTTTGATGCTGACGTCATCGCCAAGGCGAAGATCTGCCTGCTGGATTTTCTCTCCTGCGCCTTCGAGGCGCGCAATCACCCTTGGAGTCGCCAGGCGATAGGCATCGCGCACGAGGTCAAAAACGGCGCGACCGTCATCGGCACCGGCACGCATGCCACGCCGGGCGACGCAGCCTTCGCCAACGCGACCATGGGCCACGGGTTGGTGCGCGAAGACATGCACGCCGCCAGTGTTTGTCACCATGGCGTCGTGATCTGGCCAACGCTGCTTGCGCTGTCGGAACGAACGCCGCTATCAGGCACGAAATTCCTTAGTGCGGCAATCATCGGCTATGAGACCGGCGCGCAGATCGGCCGCGCGCTTATTACCGCCGATCTTGCGTGCCTCTACCGGCCTACCGGGCTCGTCGCGCCCCTTGGCGCCGCACTCGCTGGAAGCTACGCATTGGGGCTCACCGAGGTTGCCGCAACCAGCGCTATCGCCATTGCCGCCAACACGTCGTCCGGCCTGAACGAATGGCCGCGCGCCGGCGGCTTCGAAATGTACTTCCATCCGGGTTTTGCGGCCCGCAACGCAATCGCCGCGATCGAACTGGCGGAGGCCGGCGCCCTCGCCTCCGAATCGATCCTGGAGGGTGAAGCCGGGCTGTTCGCCGCCTTCCGACGCCAGCCTGCTCCCGCCGATATCCGATTGTTCGCCAGCCCCGAACCGGAAATCATGGCCGTCTACAACAAGCCGGCACCTGCCTGCAATTTCGCGCAAACCGCAGCGCAAGCCGCCTTGCGCGCCGCACGCGAACTCGGGACATCGGATGATATCGCGACGGTTACGATCCGCGTTCCGGAGGCCGCAGCCCGTTACCCCGGCTGCGACTCCAAGGGACCGTTCCGCAACGCCCTTCAAGCCAAGATGAGCATTCCCTTCAGTGTCGCCGCCGTGCTCGCGCGCGGTGCGCTCGAAGAGAACAATTATGCGGAGGTCCGCGATCCCAAAATACTTCGGCTCGTTGAGTGCACCGATCTTCAAAGTGATTCTGATCTCACGGTCGTCTTCCCCGCAAAACAAGGCGCCGAGATCCTGGTTAGCCTGCGCGATGGAAGAACCATCCATCACCGCCTCGACAATGTCATCGCCGCAACACCGGACGAAATTCGCACCCGCTTTCACGCTGCCGCCGCCGAAATCATCGGCGACAAACGCACGCGACGCCTGGAAGAGTTGATCGAGAATTGCGCAACGCTTTCGGACGCCAGCGCAATCGCGGCGCAGTGCCGGCTCGAGCCAGCCGAACAACGGTTGCGACCGGCGTCATGAGCAACAACGATAAACAGAAAATGAGGGACGCCATGTTCAAGCCGGAGACGGCCAGCGCCACCACACCGACAGTTCCTGCACGAGGTCCCCGGTGACGCAGGCGCTGGAAGGTTTTCTGCAGGCATTGTCCGCCGGCCTCCTGATCGGCGCGGTCTACGGCTTGATGTGCGTCGGGCTCGGCCTGATTTTCGGCGTCATGCGCGTGATCAATTTCGCCCAGGGCGATTTCATGATGCTCGGCATGTATGCCGCATTCTATTTCTTCACCGCGCTCGGCGTGCAGGCCACTTTCGGCAACACCTTCGGGCCGTTTGTCGCGATCCTGCTCGCCGGCCCGGTGCTGGCTGTCTTCGGTTACTTCGTCCACCTTACCTTGATCTCGCGGGTTTCAGGCACGCGCACCTCCTCGCTCGAGGGCGAAGGCCATTATGCCCAGCTCATCCTGACACTGGGGATCGCGCTGATCCTGCAGAATGGCGGCCTGCTCGTGTTCGGCTCGGTATTGGCGTCGATCCGGACGCCGCTGTCGAGTTCCGCGTGGGAGCTTGGACCGCTGTTCTATGACGTCAGCGTGTTCGTGAACAAAGCGCGCGGCATCGACGCGGTGGTTTCGCTGGTGACGATGCTGCTGCTGACGTTGCTGATCACGCGGTCGCGGATTGGAAAATCACTACGTGCTGCAGCCGATAATCCCACGGCGGCAACCTATATGGGGATCGACGTCGATCGAGCGCATCGTATTGCCTTTGCGCTCGGCACCGGCATCACCGCGATCGCCGGCGGCCTGCTCGCCACCAACTATCCTTTTCATCCGTTTGTCGGTGTCGAATACGTCATCGTCATGTATGCCGGCGTCGTGCTCGGCGGCATGGGCAGCATTATCGGCGCCTTCTGGGGCGGCATGACCATCGGTCTGGTGCAGCAGATGTCGACGCTGATCCTGCCGACGCAACTGCAGAACGCCGCGATCTTCGTCGTGTTTCTCCTGATCATCTTCTTCCGTCCGCAAGGTTTCTTCGGACGCATGGTCGAGAGGACATGATGATGCGCGGTTGGCGATCGCTGCTGCCCATCATTGTCTTCACCGCGCTCTATGCGGCGGTGTCGCTG
>JBOHIT010000697.1:0-3282 GCA_050726155.1 Bradyrhizobium sp. | reverse complement strand
GCTCGTGGGCGCACTTTTCTGTGCACATTGCTCACGAGATCGCGGGTGCAGCGCGCATCCGGCATTCCCTGCGCCCTCTGATCGAAGAGGGCGGGAAATTTCCAGCAAGACTCGGGCGCGTGCGTCGCGAGATCGCGAAGCCATGTTCACGTCGTCCCGGCCTTGAGCCGGGACCCATAACCCCAGGGAGAAGTTTTGCGGAAGGTCTCTGCTACCGAGCCGCTATTGAGAGATCACGCGGTATGGGTCCCGGCTCAAGGCCGGGACGACAAAACGGAGACGTCGTCAGTGCGAGGAGCGAAAAACGCTCACGTCCCGCAGAACGTCTGCAGCACGCGCTGTTCCGGCTGCGGCGGATCGGCATAGGCGGCGAATGCCGGCTGGTCCTCGAACGGCTTTGCCAGCACCGCCAGCAATTCCTCGAACGGCGCGTAATCGTCGTTGTTGACCGCGGCCCGGATCACCGCTTCGACGCGATGGTTGCGCGGGATGAAAACGGGATTGACCGCGCGCATCGCGGCACTTCGCTCGGCCGCCGATTGCGTCTCGTCGGAAATCCGCTGCCGCCACCGCACCGCCCATTCATCGAACGCAGCGGGATCGGCGAACAATTGCCGGACGCTGTCATTGTCCGCATCGCCGGCGAGATCGCCGAGACGACGGAAAGTGAGGGTGAAGTCGGCCTGGTTCTTCGCCATCGCATCGAGCAGGTCCTGCACCAGCGCCGCGTCGCCGTCGCGCGCCGTGAACAGGCCGATTTTGGCGCGCAATCCCGACTGATAGGCGGTGGTGAATTTTTCCGCGAATTCGCCGAGGATGAATTGCGCCTGTTCGATCGCCTTGTCCTTGTCGTCGGAAAACAGCGGCAGCAGGCATTCGGCCAGCCGCGTCAGGTTCCAGAGCGCGATCTGCGGCTGGTTGGCGTAGGCGTAGCGGCCCTGTTCGTCGATCGACGAGAACACCTGCGCCGGATCGTAATGGTCCATGAATGCGCACGGACCGTAGTCGATGGTCTCGCCCGAGATCGAGGAATTGTCGGTGTTCATGACGCCATGGATGAAGCCGACCAAAAGCCAGCGCGCGACCAGATCAGCCTGGCGCGCGACGACGCCTCCGAGCAGCGCGTGATAGGGGCGTTCCGCCTTGGCGGCATCCGGATAGTGCCGCGCAATGGCGTGGTCGGCGAGCTTCCGCACGCCATCGGTATCGCCGCGGGCGGCGAAGAACTGGAAGGTGCCGACGCGGATGTGGCTCGACGCGACGCGCGTCAGCACGGCGCCGGGCAGCATGGTCTCCCGTTGCACGCGCTCGCCGGTGATGACGGCCGCGAGCGAACGCGTCGTCGGAATGCCCAATGCAAACATGGCTTCGCTGACGATGTATTCGCGCAGCACCGGACCGAGCGCGGCGCGGCCATCGCCCCGGCGCGAAAATGGCGTCGGGCCGGAACCCTTGAGCTGGATGTCGCGGCGGATGCCGTCGGCGTCGATGACTTCGCCGAGCAGAATGGCCCTGCCGTCGCCGAGTTGCGGCACGAAATGACCGAACTGGTGCCCGGCATAGGCCATCGCGATCGGATCAGCGCCGTCGGGGACGCGTTTGCCGGCCAGGATTTCGGCGCCCTCGGGGCTTCCGAGCACCTCCGGATCGAGGCCGAGATGGACGGCCAGCGCCCGGTTCAGCTTGATCAGCCGGGGGGCAGCCACGGGGGTGGGGGCCACGCGGGCGAAAAAGTTCGCCGGCAGCGCCGCATAGGTGTTCTGGAACGGAAAATGGACGGTCATGCGCACAAAGATAGGCGCGCCCGGCCAATAGGCAAAGGGTCTGGCATTCGGCGGTCTAAAACGCGGCTTTTTGGGCCAAAACGGGGCCCGCCATTGGTTGCCGCGCCCGGCCTCGTCGGGTAAACCCTCCCGCAGTTCGAGCAGGCCTTGTTGCTTGAGTCTTCGCCCTCGATTCGACCTCCAATATCAGTTTTTGGGATTTCCATGCATCGCTACCGGTCACATACATGCGGCGCGCTCCGCGACAGCCACATCGGCGAAACCGTTCGCCTCTCGGGCTGGTGCCACGTCATCCGCGACCATGGCGGCGTGCTGTTCATCGACCTGCGCGACCATTACGGCATCACCCAGTGCGTGGCCGACAAGGATTCGCCGGCGTTCGCGGAAGTCGAAAAGTTTCGCTCGGAATGGGTGGTGCGGATCGACGGCAAGGTGCGCCATCGCCCCGAAGGCACCGTCAATGCCGAACTGCCGACCGGCAAGATCGAGATCTATGTCAGCGCGGTTGAAGTATTGGGTCCGGCCGCCGAACTGCCGCTGCCGGTCGCGGGCGAGCAGGAATATCCTGAGGACATAAGGCTTAAGTACCGTTTCCTCGACCTGCGTCGCGAGAAACTGCACCAGAACATCATGACCCGCGGCGCGATCGTCGACTCCATGCGCAAGCGGATGAAGGAGCAGGGCTTCTTCGAGTTCCAGACCCCGATCCTGACCGCGTCCTCGCCGGAAGGGGCGCGCGACTTCCTGGTGCCGTCGCGGATTCATCCCGGCAAATTCTATGCGCTGCCGCAGGCGCCGCAGCAGTACAAGCAATTGCTGATGATGTCGGGCTTCGACCGCTACTTCCAGATCGCGCCATGTTTTCGCGATGAGGACCCGCGCGCCGACCGTCTGCCGGGCGAGTTCTATCAGCTCGACGTCGAAATGAGCTTTGTCGAACAGGACGACGTGTTTACGGCGATGGAGCCGGTGATCACGGGCGTGTTCGAGGAATTCGCCAAGGGCAAGCCGGTGACAAAAGGCTGGCGCAAAATTCCGTTCGCGGAAGCGTTGAAGAAATACGGCAGCGACAAGCCGGATTTGCGCAACCCGCTCGAGATGCAGGACGTGTCGGAACATTTCCGCGGCTCCGGCTTCAAGGTGTTCGCGCGGATGCTGGAAGACCCGAAGAACCAGGTCTGGGCGATCCCGGGACCCGGCGGCGGCAGCCGCGCGTTCTGCGACCGGATGAACTCGTGGGCGCAGGGCGAGGGCCAGCCTGGTCTGGGCTACATCATGTGGCGCGAGGGCGGCGAGGGCGCAGGCCCGCTTGCCAACAACATCGGTCCGGAACGGACGGCGGCGATCCGCGGCCAGCTCGGGTTGAAGGAGGGCGATGCCGCCTTCTTCGTTGCCGGTGACCCCGACAAATTCTGGAAGTTTGCAGGTCTGGCGCGGACGAAAGTCGGCGAGGAGTTGAACCAGGTCGACAAGGACCGGTTCGAGCTCGCCTGGATCG
>JBOHIT010000696.1:0-6583 GCA_050726155.1 Bradyrhizobium sp. | reverse complement strand
ACCGAATAGACCGCGAGGGTACGGTACCCGAGCGACTTCGCGGTGCGTATGATGCGCACAGCGATTTCACCGCGATTGGCGACCAAAATAGAATTGAATGCGGGCATCAGGGCTTGTCTTTCACGATGCGGGCCTCGCCCAGATCGGCTTGCGCTTCTCGACAAAGGCGCTGACCCCCTCGCGGCCCTCGTCGCTTAGCATGCACTGCGCGAAGCCTTCGGCGGCAAATTCGATCATCGACTCGCGCTCCAGTCGGGGCGTGGCCAGCAAAATTTTCTTGGTCATCGCGTTGGCACCGGGAGCACAGAGCATAACCTGCCGGCGGATGTCCTGCTCGAAGGCGTCAAGCCCTGCGACGTGGTCGGCGACATGATCGGCCAAGCCGATACGACCCGCCTCCTCGCCGTCAAAGCGCGCCGCGGTGAGCATCAGCCTGCGCGAGGTCGTGAGCCCCAGCCGCTGCGCCACATAGGGCGCGATCTGTGCCGGGGCAATGCCGAGCAAGGTTTCAGTCAGGGCGAATTTCGCCCCGCGCGTCACCGCCACAACGTCGCCGCAGCAGACGATGCCGAGACCGCCCGCCATGGCCGCACCCTCGACCAGCATGACCACGACCTGTGGCAACGTGTCGATAGCCGCGAACATTCCGCCAGCGGCGCGGCTCAAAGCGACAGCTTCCGCATGACCCGAACAGGGTCCCTGCAATCCGGACTTGAAGCCCTTGAGATCGCCGCCTGCGCAGAAGACGCCGCCCTTCCCGCGGAAGGTGACGCCACGCAGCGTCCGGTCGTCGCGCACCGCATCGAGCACAGCGCGCAGTTCGCCCGTCAGTTCGCCGGACAGCGCGTTGCGGTTTTCGGGCGAATTGAACCAGATCGTCAGCCAGCCGTCTCGCTGGTCGAGGATCAACTTCTTTGCATTGGGAAGATTCGCCATTTGCCTGCTTCTCCTGCGCCCCTACATGCGGCCGACGCCAAACGCGTTCGGCTGCAACGTGCGATGTTTCGCCTCCCAGCAGGTGTCGAGCAGGAACCCCAACACCTTGCGTGTATGGCGCGGATCAATCATGCCGTCATCAATACCCTTGCCGGACGTATAGAAGGCGTCCGACTGGTTATCGAAATGCGCGGCGAGCCGCGCCTGCTCCGCGTCGAGCGTCGCGGTGTCGACCGCCGCGCTGCGGCGAGCCGCGCCCGCCTCCGAGACGATGCGCATGGTTTTCGCGGCTTGCTCGCCGCCCATCACGCCTGTCTTCGCGTTAGGCCACGTGAAAATAAAGTCGGGCTCGTAGCCCTGGCCGCACATGCCATAATTGCCCGCCCCGAAGCTCGCGCCGACCATGAAGGTGATGCGCGGCACCCGCACATTGGACACGGCCTGGATCATCTTCGAGCCGTGCTTGATCATGCCGGCGCGCTCGTATTCCGTGCCGACCATGTAGCCCGTGATGTTCTGCAGGAAAACGATCGGCGTCTGCGCCTGATCACAAAGCTGGATGAATTGCGTCGCCTTGGTGGCGCCATCAGGATCGATCGGCCCGTTATTGCCGAGAATGCCGACGGCATGTCCGAAGACTTCGGCCTGCATGCAAACGGTCGACACACCATAGCCGGGCTTGAAGTCGAGAAAGTCGGAGCCGTCAACGATGCGGGCCACAATCTCGCGCACATCGTAGGGCCGACGATAGTCGATGGGAACGATGCCAGCGATCTCCTCCGGATCGAGAACCGGCGGGCTGAAGGACTTGCGGTCCAACTTCGGGCAATGGCTGTTCCACGAAAGGCGATCGATGACCTCGCGCGTCATCAAGATCGCCTGCGCGTCATCCTCCGCGAGATACTCACCGAGGCCGGAGACGGTCGCGTGCATCTCCGCGCCGCCAAGCTGCTCTTCGGTCGCAATTTCGCCGGTCGCGGCCTTCAGAAGCGGCGGCCCGGCCAGGAAGGCGCGGCCACGCCCCTTCACGCTCACCACGTAGTCGCTGAGGCCCGGCATATATGCGCCGCCCGCCGTGGACGAGCCGTGCAAGATCGAAACGACCGGCACACCGGCAGCGCTCAGCAGCGCAAGACGATAGAACAACCCGCCTCCCGCAACGAAACCTTCTACTTTGTAGTTGAGAAGATCGCCGCCCGCGCTTTCCACCAAATGCACGAAAGGCATCTTCTTTTCGCGCGCCAGCACCTGCGCCCGGGATGTCCGGTTGCCGCCCGGCCCGGTCATTGCTCCCGCGTTGATGCCGCTGTCATCCACAACGATGACGCAGCGCACGGCTTCGATGAAGCCGATACCGACAATATTGCCGCCCCCCGGAATGTCCTTTTCCGCCGGCGCCCGAGGATCGTGACCGGAAAGGTTCTTCAGCTCGAGGAAAGGCATGCCCGGATCGAGCAGGCGCGACAGGCGCTCGCGCGGACTCAGCTGGCCACGCTCGTGAAAGCGGTCGCGCCGGCGTTCGGACATCGCCTCGGGCCGGGCGTTCAGCTCAGCCAGACGGTCGACCAGCGCCAGCATGTCGGCGCGATTCTTTGCAAACTCCTCCGACCCGGTCCGCAATCGCGACTGAAAGACAGGCATCCGTTTTCCTCGAATGGACAGTGCTTAGGCCGATCTCAGGCCGCCTTGCCGCAGGGCAAGCTCTCGGCGAGCGAGCGCGGCACTGGGATCATGGCGAAAAGCAGGAGCTGGCTGTAGCCCTTGGCTTGCGGGTCGTTGCGGATGCTGGCGACGCCGCCGCCGCCCAGTACGTCGTGCAGCAGAAAGTTGATGGCGTTGGTGCCTGGCATGAGGAAGCGCTCGACGTCGCCTTTCAGAAAATGCGCAAAGCGCGTCGCCACGGCATCTTCCGTCAGCGCCTTCCAGATCCAAGGCAGGTATTCAGGTTTGCGCGCAATGACACCGACATTTGCTTTGTCGCCCTTGTCGCCGCTGCGCGCCCAGGCGAGCGCAGCCAGCGGCACCTCGGCTATATCGTCGATCGACTCCGCCAACGGAACCGGCGGGCGCTTCAGCGCAGCCGCATCGAAGCGCGTGCCGGCCGGCTCCGCGCACGGCACGGCCTCGCCCTTTGTCTCGACGGCGATTTCGATGTCGTTTTTCTGAACGAGAAAGGAGAAAAGCCGCATGACGGGCGACGGCTTGGCGCGCCCGCCAGCAAAGCCTGATAGTCCCGGCGGGGTCGCGAGCCCTAGCCCGACGCATTCCTTCAGCAGGATGCCGATGCCAGCTGCATCCGGATGCTTGGCCGCGATCTTGGCTGCGACTTCGCGTGATGCCGGGCTCTCGCGCAAGGCCCCGAACTGGCTTTCCGCGCCGATCAACTCCACGCTGGTCTCGCTGAAGTCCGGTAGATTGTACGCGCGGAACAGGCGCCGCGCCGACCGGAAGCCGGCTGCGGCGTAGGCTTGCGCCTTCTTCTCCGCATCAATGCCGTAGAAGGTTATCACCGTGCCGCCGCGAAACCCGTCGGCAAAGGTGGCGCAGACCTTGTAGCTGTCGGGCGCCGGCAGGCCCCGAGCGCCCGTTACATGCACCCGATCCGGGCCGGTTTCGACAATGGACACCCCCGAAAAATCGCAGACCACATCCGGCAAAACATAGGCCTGCGGATCGCCGATTTCGTAGAGCATCTGCTCGGACACCGTACCCTTGTTGACGATGCCGCCCGAGCCTTCCGGCTTGGTCACGTCAAAGCCCCCATCGGCGGCGATTTCCACAATCGGATAGCCAATCTCGTCGATCCGATCGGCAACCAATTCCCAATCGGTGAAATTGCCGCCCGTCGCCTGCGGCCCGCATTCCAGAATGTGCCCGGCAAGGCCGCCCATGGCGAGGCGGTCGAGATCGTCGCGGCTCCAGCCGAAGGCGTGGATGCAAGCGCCAAGCGTCACCGCGCTGTCGACGCAACGGCCGGTCACCACAATGTCCGCGCCCTTGTCCAGCGCCACCGCTATCGGAAAGGCACCGAGATAGGCATTGATGCTCTGGACTTTTTCCGGCGCCGGAAAGGGGGCACCTGAGAACATCTCCCTAACATCGGCCGCCGCCAGCGCCTCGCGGCGGCCTATCAAATCGTCGCCTGTGACGCAGGCTATCTTAAGATCCAGATCGAGTTCCGCGACCAGTTTCTCCAGCGCAGCAGCACAGGCGCGCGGATTGACCCCGCCCGCGTTCGACACGATGCGCACGCCCTGACGTGCAATCTCGATCAAGTTCGGCTTCATGGCGGCGGAGACGAAATCGGTCGCGAAGCCCGCATTGGTATCTTTCGCGCGAGCGCGCGCCAGGATCGACATGGTAATTTCAGCCAAGTAGTCGTAGACGATGAAGTCGATCCTGCCAGCCTTTAGCAACTGGGGCGTGGCACGCGCCGCATCGCCCCAGAATCCACTAGCGCCTGCAATGCGGATCGCCTTGCTCTTCATGTCCTCATCCAGTCGTTCCGCCGCCGGGTTCACATCTCGATATGCCCGCATCGCCGACGCGGCCGCTTGCGGCCGACCATATCGACATCCGGACGCAGAAACAAGCAGTATGTATGGCTTTGTTTTTCGCCCCTGTGCGGTTAGGGTGACGTGACGCGGTATCCGGAGCAGGAGGCGGCAAGCAATGCCGTCAGCGGGAATGAACAAACAGGAAACGCGTGGCTTCGAGGCGCGCGAAAAGATTTGCCTCGCTGCGCTGCGCTGCCTCGCCGAACTCGGCTACGCGCGGACAACGATCCTGCGCGTAGTGAACCGAGCGAATGTCTCAAAGGGCGCGCTGCAACATCACTTCCCCACCAAGGAAGACCTGATGACGGCGACGGCGGAGCGCATTCTGCGGAATGCGACATTCATGCCCGAGGCGGCACAGCGGCAGCGCTCGCTGCATCGCGATACCGCCCAGGAAATCATGCGAGGCTGGACAAAGCTGGTCGATACGGACGAATACCGGGCGCTGCTCGAAATCCTCGTCGCCATCCGCACGGATAAGGCACTGCAGGAACGACTCTCGCCAATCCTGAAGGAGTGGAACAAGCAACGGGTGGCAAAATCGGTCGAGATGTACGAGTCAGCCGATGGAAGCGACGATCACGTCGGCCAACTCATGACCCTCAATATCTGTATGATGCGCGGGCTGGTGATCCAAAATCAGTACAATGACGATCCGGCGGAGAACCTGCGACTGATGAAGACCTGGGTCGAACTGCTGATCCCGCTGCTGAAACCGCGAGCTTGATTATTCCGTAGGGCACCGTCAACTCGGCATGCAAATCGAAAGGGAGCGCGACGAGTTACGAATTGACCTGACGCAGGCGTGATCATGCAGCCACGGCGACGCCGATAACATCATCCCCCAGCCGCGAATGCCTGGTTGCGTGCGGAGGCGGCAGCCAACGAAAGGGTTTCGATGTTCAATAGCGTCGTCGGTTGCGATCCCGGGAACGTTCGCATGGGACAGTAGGTCAGGATCAGATTCATGAAAGGTCGGCTACAGGTACGCTTTGCCAACATCCACGCATCAGACGGGCATAGTTGATGACTGACGGACTAAGCGAATAAAGTCTTGCTGAGGGGCGCTCCGAATAACGAGCGGTGGGATGCGGAACGGCTTGATATGAAAAAACGGCGACTAGCCGACGTTCGAATTCTTTCAAGGGAGAAACTGATGGCTTGGAATTTCGGCGACATTCTCGACAAAATTTCTCTCGTTTTGCCGCCGGACGCGCCCGCCCTCATTCATGGCGAGCGCATCATCACGTGGGCCGATACGACAAGGCGATCCAACAATCTCGCGCGCGGGCTACTTGCGAGCGGGGCGAGCAACGGCGACAAGGTCGCTTTTTATATGCGGAACCGTCCGGAATATGTCGAAACCATGGCGGCCTGCTTCAAGAGCCGTCTGGTCCATGTCAACGTCAACTACCGCTACAATGCGGACGAAATCTTCTACATTTTGGACGATTCCGACGCCCAGATAGTCGTCTACGGCTCCGAGTTTCGCGACATCATGGTGGAACTGAAAGATCGGCTCTCTAAAGTCAGCGCCTTCATCGAGGTAAGCGAAGACGGGTCCAGCGCGCCCTTCGCGGACAATTACGAAAATGTGGTCGCGTCCGGCGATGGTGCCCCTCTCGCTATCGAACGTTCGCCGGATGACCTGCTGTTCATCTATACGGGCGGCACGACGGGCATGCCTAAAGGCGTGATGTGGCCGCACACTGCCCTGCGGGAATCGCAACTCGGAGCGCTGCGCGTGCTCGGCCCTGTTCCCGAGACGCTGCCGGAGCTCATTGATTCAATCACGACCGCCGGGCCGGGGCCCGTATTCATGCCGGCCTGTCCGCTGATGCACGGCACGGGCCTCATCACCGCCATTGGCAATATGATGGGCGGCGGCTGCATCGTCACCCTGGAAAGTCCGTCGTTCAACGCCCATGAACTCTGGGCGGCGGTCTCGCGGCGCGGCGTCAATTCCATGGCGATCGTAGGCGACGCCTTCGCGCGGCCGATGCTCGCCACCCTCGACGAGGCGCCGGGCAAATACGATCTGTCCAGCGTCGTTTCGATCGTCTCCTCCGGTGTCATGTGGAGCACGGAAG
>JBOHIT010000695.1:0-4849 GCA_050726155.1 Bradyrhizobium sp. | reverse complement strand
AGGAGGGGGCGATTACGGTCGGGGCTGGGGTACGCCAGGCTTCGTTGCTCGAATGGCCGGACCTTGGCCGGACCTTGCAGCTTGCCGCGCTCGCGTTGCCGTGGACCGGTCACGCCCAGACGCGGAGCCGGGGGACCGTTTGCGGGTCGATCGCGCACGCCGATCCAAGCGCCGAGATGCCGCTGGTGCTGCAGGCGCTCGGAGGCGAGGTGCACTTGCGCAGCGCTAAACGGCGCCGGCGCGTGGCGTCGCAGGATTTCTTCGCCGGCATGATGGCGACGACGCGCGCCGACGAGGAGTTGATCGAGGCCGTATCGTTTCCCGCAAGTCGGGATCGTTGTGCGTTTCGGGAAGTGGCGCGCCGTCACGGCGACTTTGCCATTGTCGCATGTGCCGCGGTAAAGACAAGGGGTGGCGTGCGCCTCGCTATCGGCGGCGTGGCGGACAGGCCTGCGGTGCGCGATTTCCCGCGCCTCGAAGGCAGCGCTCTTGACGACGCCTTGAACGGTTTCGCTTACGAACTCGACGCCCGCGACGACATTCACGCAACAGCGCGATACCGCCGCGACCTGGTCCGCATGATCGGTCGCGATCTCGTGCGGGAGGTATTGCAATGAGCCGGTTGCAGGCCGGCCAGCGGCACTCCGTTCGCTTCTCGCTGAACGGCAGACCATGCGTTGGCGAGGCGGAGCCGCGGCTACTATTGACTGATTTCCTGCGGCATCAGATCGAGGTAACCGGCACGCATGTCGGCTGCGAACACGGCGTGTGCGGCGCCTGCACCGTCAGCATCGACGGCAAACCTGCGCGCGCCTGCCTCACGCTCGCCGCACAGATCGACGGCTGCGAGGTCCGGACCGTGGAGAGCCTGGCACCATCAGCCGACCGCCTCGGCATTCTGCAATCGGCGTTCAAGCGCAATCACGCGCTTCAGTGCGGCTTTTGCACGGCCGGCATCCTGATGTCGCTCGACTGCTTCCTGCGTGATCACCCGCGGCCCGACGAAGCGAGCATCCGCGATTTCCTGAGCGGGCACCTGTGCAGGTGCACGGGCTACACGCCGATTGTGCGCGCGGCGCTCGAGGCTGCGGCTGAACTGGCGGGTGATTTGAGCAGAGAGAAAACAAATGCTTGATCTCGGAACCAGCTTTGTCGCGAGTGTAGCGCGCGATCCCAATGCGCTGGCAATCGTCGACGACGGCGTTCGCTTGACCTACGCGCAATGGTACGCGCGAATCTCTTCGCTGGTTGCCGCCTTCGACCGCATCGGCTTGAAGCCCGGCGATCATCTCGTCACCGTGCTGCAAAATTGTGAGGCGGCCGCCACGCTGCATTGGGCCTGCCAACTGGCGGGCATTGTGATCACGCCGATCAACTGGCGCGCCAAAACGGACGAACTCGATTTCTGCATCGAAAATTCCGAGTCTTGCGCCGTAGTTTACCAGGATGTCTCGACGGAGGCGGTGGCGACATCGAAGCGCGCGTCGGCTCTGGCACGCATTTGCGCAGGTGGCGGCGACACGGCCGGGGCGTTCGCTTTCGACCGCATGATCGCTGAAGCGGCGGCCGATGTGACGCCGCGCGTCAGCGCCGAAGCCTGGTCGATCATGCTCTATACGTCCGGCACCACATCAAAGCCGAAAGGCGTGCCGCGGCGTCACCGCACGGAGCGAGCCGCAGGGGTCGCGCATGTCGCGCAAAATCTCTATCGGCGCGGCGAGCGCACGCTCGGCGTGATGCCGCTTTATCATACCATGGGAGTGCGATCGCTGATCGCGATGTCGCTGATCGGCGGCACGTTTGTCTGCCTTCCGCGCTACGACACCAGCCGGGCGCTCGCGCTCATCGAGGCTGAGAAGATCACCAACCTCTATCTGGTGCCGACGCTTTATCACGACCTCGTCCATGCGCGGGAGTTTGCCGCGACCGACGTCTCAAGTGTCCGGAAACTTGGCTTCGCCGGGGCGTCGATGACCGATGGGCTCCTGAAGACGCTGAACGACGCGTTCCGGCCCGAGCTGTTCGTCAACCATTACGGCAGTTCGGAAATCTACACCTTTACCATCGATCAGAATGCGCCCGCCAAGCCGGGCTCTGCCGGCAAGGCCGGAATCAATCAGCAGGTGAGGGTCGTGAGGCTAAATGCGCAGTCGGCGTCGGATATTGCCGAGCCCGATGAAGAGGGCGAGATCGTCGCGCTGCTGGCCGGCGACGAGTCGTTCGAGGGCTACTGGCGCCGGCCTGACGCGGACATGAAGTCTTTGCGGGACGGCTGGTATTTCACCGGCGATACCGGTTTCGTCGACCGCGACGGTGATCTGTTCGTCACTGGCCGCGTCGATGACATGATCATCACCGGAGGCGAGAATGTCTCGCCGGTCGAGATCGAAAGTTGCCTGTCGCTTCATCCGGCCGTGCTCGAGGTCGCTGTCGTAGGTCTCGCCGATGAGAAATGGGGCAAGGTCGTCACCGCCTTCGTGAAGCGCCAGGGGACTGTCACCGAGCAGGACCTCGAACAATTCTGCCGGACATCCGGACTTGCTGATTTCAAACGGCCTCGACGGTTCGTCTTCGTCGATGCCCTGCCGAAATCGCCGGTGGGGAAGCTGCTGCGCCGCCTGCTCGTCGCGGGGGACTATCAACGTGAACACGCGCCGCCCTCAAGCGCGGCCTAGTCATATTAGGAAAGGAAGTTACATGTCGTCTCCCTACACATTTTCGGACCCCCGGCTCGGCAAGCTCGACGGCTTTCAGGTCGAGATCGATGAGGCGCATGAGCGCGCCGACATCGTTCTCAATCGTCCGCCTTACAACGTGGTTTCAATGCCGCAGCGCGATCAGTTGCGGCTGGTGTTCGAGACTCTCGACGAAGACGATCGCGTGCGCATCATTGTGGTCAGGTCGATCGGCGAGCATTTTTCCAGCGGAGGCAACATCGGTGGCTTCATGGAAGCCACGCCGGAAAAGGTCTCCAAACTCGCCTGGAATATCGCGTCGCCCACGCGCTGCGCTAAGCCGGTCATAGTTGCGAACCGCGGTTATTGCTTCGGCGTCGGCTTCGAACTGTCGCTGGCCTGCGATTTCCGGATCGCCTCGGAAACCACGCTCTACGCGCTGCCGGAGCAGAAGCTCGGTCAGATTCCGGGATCGGGTGGTTCTGCCCGTCTGCAGAAAATGATCGGCATTACCCGCACCAAGGACATCGTGATGCGCTCGAAACGCATTCCCGCCAAGCAGGGGTTCGATTGGGGCATCGCCACCGAATGCGTGCCGGATGTCGATCTTGAAAAGGCGACCGACAGGCTCGTCGATGAACTGCGCGGCTTCGCACCGCTGGCGCAGCGGACTGCGAAAAAACTCTTGAACGATACCGAAGACTCCACGCTGACGGTCGCGATCGAGCTCGAAGGTCATTGTTACAGCCGTCTGCGTCAATCGGATGATTTCAAGGAGGGGGTCGAGGCTTTCAACGGGAAGCGTCCGCCAAAATTCGTCGGACGCTGACCGCATTGCAATTTTTGGGGCTGAATCAGGGAGGATGAAAATGACAATTGCGAATATACAGGATGCCGAAGCGGTGACGCCGGTTGCAAGTCGGCAAACAAGGAATGCGATCATAGCCTCGGTGTTGGGGTGGTCGCTCGATCTATTCGATCTGTTCATTCTTTTGTATGTGGCGCCGGTCATCGGAGCGCTGTTCTTTCCGTCGAGTGTTCCGACGCTTTCGCTGGCCGCGGTTTATGCCTCGTTCGCAGTGACACTGTTGATGCGCCCGGTCGGTTCGGCTATCTTCGGTCACTACGCTGACGTCCACGGACGCAAAGGCGCGATGCTTGTCGCAATCGTCGGCGTCGGCATCAGCACCGCTGCGTTCGGTTTGCTGCCGACTATTGCCCAGGCGGGATTTATCGCGCCCGTGCTATTCCTGATCCTGCGTCTCATTCAGGGTGTATTCGTCGGCGGGGTGGTCGCCTCGACCCACACCATCGGAACCGAATCCGTGTCATCAACCTGGCGCGGCGCGATGTCGGGACTCGTCGGCGGTGGCGGCGCGGGCATCGGCGCGCTACTGGCATCGTTCGTTTTCCTGGTCACGTCATCGATCTTTCCTGGAGACGCGTTCGCGGTGTGGGGGTGGCGCGTCATGTTTTTCTCCGGACTTCTCAGTTCGCTGCTCGGATGGTTCATCTTCAACAACCTTGAGGAATCTCCGTTCTTCAAGGAGCAGCAGAAGAGAAAGGCAGCCGGCAAGATCGCGGTGACGCAGTCGCCCGTGAAGACGTTGTTTTCCAGCAGCTATCGTAACGTGCTTCTGCTCAACCTGCTTGTGACCTTCGGCGGCGGCGCGGGTTACTACCTGACCTCGGGCTATCTTCCAACTCTTCTCAAGGTGGTGAACGGCGTTCCCAACAGCATCTCGTCGCTCATCCTGATGGGCGCGAGTGTGGTTGCGCTGGTTTCGGCCATCCTGTTCGGTGCCGTCAGTGATTTCATCGGCCGCAAGAGGACCTTCCTTCTTGTCGGTGTCTGCATGGTGATCCTGCTGCCGGTCTGCTACCTCGGCATGGCGAAGGCAACCGACACCACGACCATCACGCTCTATGCGCTGGCGATCGCCTTCCTCGGGAACGCCGGCTACGCACCGATCATGGTCTTCCTCAACGAACGGTTTCCGACCGAGATCCGCGCAAGCGGCACCGGCTTGTCATGGAATATCGGCTTTGCACTGGGCGGAATGATGCCGACGTTCGTTTCGCTCGCAAGCGCCAGTCCGGCGCAGATACCGATGTCGCTGTCGGTCTTTATTGCCGTCATCTTCGTCATCTACCTGATAGGTGCGCTGCTGATC
>JBOHIT010000694.1:0-3559 GCA_050726155.1 Bradyrhizobium sp. | reverse complement strand
CAACTGGACCGAGCGGATGCGCAAGCCGCGCCGGCCGTTGCGCGATCCCAAGACGGTGTTGCAGGAATGGGCGCAGAGCAAGGGCATGCCGACGCCGGTTTATCGCGAGGTCGAGCGCACCGGTCCGCATCACGATCCGCAATTCCGCGTCTCCGTCGATCTGCCCGGCCTGGCGCCGGCCGAAGGCGTCGGCGGCAGCAAACGCGCGGCCGAGAAGGTCGCGGCCTCCGTGATGATCGAGCGCGAAGGCGTCGGCGGCGGTGGCAATGACAGCTGAATCCTCAACCGCCACCGCTTGCGGTTTCGTCGCGCTGATCGGCGCGCCCAATGTCGGCAAGTCCACGCTCGTCAACGCCCTGGTCGGCTCCAAGGTCACGATCGTGTCGCGCAAGGTGCAGACCACGCGGGCGCTGATCCGCGGCATCGTGATCGAGAACAACGCGCAGATCATCCTGGTCGATACGCCCGGCATCTTCGCGCCGAAACGGCGTCTCGACCGCGCCATGGTGTCGACCGCCTGGAGCGGGGCGCATGACGCCGATCTCGTCTGCGTGCTGCTCGACGCCAAGGCCGGCCTCGACGAGGAGGCCGACGCGATCCTGAGCAAGGTCGAAAGCGTCAAGCATCCGAAGATCCTGGTGCTGAACAAGATCGATCTGATCCCGCGCGAGAAATTGCTGGCGCTGGCGCAATCCGCCAATGCGCGCATGAAGTTCGAACACACCTTCATGATTTCGGCGCTGTCGGGCGATGGCGTCGACGATTTGCGCGCGACGCTCGCCAAGATGGTGCCGGCAGGGCCGTTTCACTATCCCGAAGACCAGATGTCGGACGCGCCGATGCGGCATCTGGCGGCCGAGATCACGCGCGAGAAGATCTACCGGCAACTGCATCAGGAACTGCCGTATCAGTCCACCGTCGAGACCGACAGCTGGACCGAGCGCAAGGACAAATCGATCCGCATCGAGCAGACCATCTTTGTCGAGCGTGAGAGCCAGCGCAAAATCGTGCTCGGCAAGGGCGGCGCCACCATCAAGTCGATCGGCGCGGATTCGCGCAAGGAGATCGCCGAGATCGTAGGCGTTCCCGTGCATCTGTTCCTGTTCGTGAAAGTGCGCGAGAACTGGGGCGACGACCCCGAGCGTTACCGGGAAATGGGCCTGGACTTCCCGAAGGAATAATCAAGAAAAAACAAGCGGCAACAGGGATGATCGGCGCCTTCGATGACCTTACCCAGGAACGTGCTTTGGTTTGAAGTGCTGCTGTATATGTCGCTGACGCTGGATGCGGTGTCGGTGGCGTTCCAGGACCGCACACCGACCGCCGAGATGACGGAGCAGATGGTCACGGTCTCGACCATCATGGCGGCCGGGCTGATCCTGCTCTTGGTCTATTTCGTCCGGCTCGCGGCGCGGGGGCGCAAGAACTGGCCGCGCTGGATATTGGCCGCGGCGCTGGTGCTGTCGGTGATTTCGCTGGTGCAGGTGATCGGCCTTAAAGGCGTGCAATTCGACAGCGCCATCGAAGTCGTGTCCTGCGCGCTCACGGCGGTGGGGCTTTATTTTTCCTTCACCGGCGATGCCGTGGGCTGGTTCAACGCCTAGCTGCGCCGCCCCGCGGAATCCTGTAAACACCTCCCATGGAATGGACCGACGAAGGCATCGTGATGGGGGTGCGGCGGCATGGCGAATCCTCCGCCATCGTCGAATTGCTGACGCGCAGCCACGGCCGGCACTTGGGCCTGGTGCGCGGCGGTGCGGGCAAGCGGATGCGGCCGTTGCTGCAGCCTGGCAACAGCGTCACCACGGTGTGGCGGGCGCGGCTC
Source organism: Bradyrhizobium sp. (assembly GCA_050726155.1). Classification (GTDB taxonomy): domain Bacteria; phylum Pseudomonadota; class Alphaproteobacteria; order Rhizobiales; family Xanthobacteraceae; genus Bradyrhizobium. The sequence goes on along the minus strand of JBOHIT010000694.1, from coordinate 1,734 downwards.
GACGAGCATCTCGGTTATTACGCCATTGAAGGCACGCGGCTGCGCGCGGCGACCCTGCTGGCGTCGGCGCATGCGACCTATGGCGTCACTCATCTGGCCTCGCTGGTGCGGTTGCTGCCGGAACGCGATCCGCACGAGGATATCTACGAGATGCTCGAGCGCACGCTCGACGATTTCGACGACGTCGGCGAGGCTGCGGCGTATCTGATCCGGTTCGAGTTGGCGATGCTGACCGAACTCGGCTTCGGCCTCGATCTGGAAAACTGCGCCGCGACCGGCGAGACATCAGAGTTGATTTACGTGTCGCCGAAATCCGGTGGCGCGGTGTCGCGGCGGGCCGGCGAGCCTTACCGCGACCGGCTGTTGCCGCTTCCGGCATTCTTGCGTGAGGGCGAGGGCGGTGCGAACGGCTGGTCAGACCAGGACCTGCAGGACGGCTTTCGCCTGACCGGCATGTTCCTGCTTCGCCACGTGCTGGAGCCGCGCGGACAGGGCCATTCTGATGCGCGGGACGGGTTTATCAATGCAGTGACCAAAGCCCGGGCACGGACTGCGGTGCTGTAGGGCAAAATGGCCGATCCGATCGAAGAAAAAGAGCGGCGGAAATACTTGCTGCAGAAGATGATGAACCAGTGGGTGCGGGGGCGTAGATGGGCCTTTTGGCTGCCCGTCGCGTTTTTTTGCGGAATGGGCTTGCTGGTAGCGATATTCGGCAAGCATTGAGCAAAATGACGGTGGTTTTCCGCTGATTCGCGGCTTGCCCGATTCAGCGTGAAAGTTTAACCCCTCCCCATGGGAAAACGAACGTTACCGCCGGAAGAGCCGGCCGAAATCCATGAAGTCATGCTGCGGGATGCTCTGGAAGAGCGCTATCTCGCCTATGCGCTTTCGACCATCATGCACCGCGCGCTGCCGGACGCCCGCGACGGCCTGAAGCCGGTGCATCGCCGCATCCTGTACGGCATGCGGCTGCTGCGGCTCGACCCCGGCTCGGCGTTCAAGAAATCCGCAAAAATCGTCGGCGACGTGATGGGCTCGTTCCATCCGCATGGCGACCAGGCGATCTATGACGCCATGGTGCGGTTGGCGCAGGATTTCGCTTCGCGCTACCCGCTGGTCGACGGGCAGGGAAATTTCGGCAATATCGACGGCGATAACCCGGCCGCCTATCGTTACACCGAAGCACGCATGACCGCGGTCGCGCAGCTGTTGCTGGACGGCATCGACGAGGACGGCGTCGAATTCCGTCCCAACTACGACGGCCAGACCAAAGAGCCGGTGGTGATGCCCGGCGGCTTCCCGAACCTGCTCGCCAACGGCTCGCAAGGCATCGCGGTCGGCATGGCGACCTCGATTCCGCCGCATAACGCGGCCGAGCTGTGCGACGCCGCCCTGCATCTGATCGACAAGCCCGACGCCAAATCGAAGACGCTGCTGAAATGGGTCAAGGGCCCGGATTTTCCGACCGGCGGCATCATCATCGATTCCAAGGAAGCGATCGCCGAAGCTTACGTGACCGGGCGCGGCTCGTTCCGCACCCGTGCGCGATGGACCCAAGAAGAAGGCGCGCGCGGTACCTGGGTTGTGGTCATCACCGAAATCCCATGGCTGGTGCGGAAGTCTGGCCTGGTGGAAAAGATCGCCGAGCTGCTGAACGACAAGAAGCTGCCGCTGGTCGGCGATGTCAGGGATGAGTCCGCCGAGGACGTCCGCCTCGTGATCGAGCCGAAGTCC
>JBOHIT010000693.1:0-1900 GCA_050726155.1 Bradyrhizobium sp. | reverse complement strand
CGCTGATGGTGCAAACACGTCCGGGTTTCTTTCTCGGCGGTGAAGCCCGCTATCTCAGGCAGTATGAGGGGATCGGTTTGGGGGAATTCGCGGGCCAGGCGCTGTTTGTCGGTCCGACCGCCTATTTTCAATTATCGCCGCGATCCCGATTGACCGCGGCCTGGAGCATGCAAGCCTGGGGACGCCCGGCCGGATCGAATGCAGCCCTCGATCTCGCCAATTTCGAGCGCCATCACGCACGGCTGATATTCGGCGTTAATTTTTGAGACGGGCGGCCACCGCCAAGTCTGGGCGGGGCGGCTCTTCACGGTGTGGTGAAACTTTCATTCTGCCTGTTACGTATCTGTTTGTGCTATCTATTCAACGGACAAGCTTGTGGGAATTTCAGACATGAATGGAATAGATCTGATCATAACGGTGTGTGCCGTGTTGTCGCCGGCCACCTGCGAAGAGCAGCATTTGGTGTTTTCCTCGGACGTTTCCCCTCGGCAGTGCGTCATGGCTGCGCAGCCCTATATCGCGCAATGGGTGGGCGAGCATCCGAAATGGACGGCGGTTAGGTGGCGCTGTGAATATCCGCACGCCAACGACAAGGCGGACAGTGGGGAAGTCACGCCCGCAGGCTGAGGCCATCTTGCAAGGTCGCCGCAACGACTACTTGTTGCAATCCTTCAAATCCTTGTCGGCAATCGAAAACACGGCATCCGCCTTGATTTCGATGCCCCGCACCAGGCATTGCCGCGCGTCGCGATAACTTACCCTGGCATCGTAGCGTCCCGGCTCCACACCTGTGATGCGCAGGCGTTCGTCGTGGTCGACCTCTTTGTCCTTGTCGTTCAGAGTTTGATTGGGTCCCCAGGCGTCCTTCCCGGCCGGCGATAGCTGAAAACCGGATATGGTCGAGGTGGTCAGGTTCCAGAGGCGGATGCCCTTGCCCTGTGCGGCCAGTTCGCCGCTTGCCAGCAACAGCGCGACCACAGCCAGTGTCCATCGCATCGGTAATCCTTCCATGGCGGAATTGGAGAACATCGTCTTTTCAGCAGAGCATTCCTAGCATAGTTTCCACGCTCGGCAGCGGAGGAAGACAATGGGACTTGTCGGATCGCCACGACGGATTGGCTCGGCGTTAGCAGCGCTGATGACCATGATATCGATCGCACGTGCCGATGAAGTCAACGACTATCCGACGGCAACGCGCGCGGAATACGTCTTTGGCTGTCTTAAAGCCAATGGCGAGACACGGCAGGTCATCGAGCAATGCTCCTGTTCGATCGACGTCATCGCGTCGCTCGTGCCCTATGACCGCTACGTCACAGCGGAGACCGTGCTCAGCATGTCGCAGGTGCGCGGCAATCTGGGGGGGCAGTTCCGCACTTCCGAGCAGGCGGCAGGCGCGCTCAACGAACTCAGGCGCGCGCAGGCCGAAGCGGAGGTGAGATGTTTCTAGGTGCAACGCAGACATCAGCCTGTAGCGTCGCGTCAAATTCCTGAATCGTCGACCTTCCATTCCTTCTGGAAGATGTGGCCTTCGGTATCCTTGGCTTCAGCGCGAAAGCGCTTCGCGCCGTTTGAAACATAGCTAAACCGGATATTGGGGTCTTCCGAAATCGAGATTCCGCCTTCCATCGCCAGCACCAGACTATCGTCCTGCCACAGCCGCAGCTGGTTGACGAAGAAGGCGGGGATGTAGAGCTGGGTGACCTGATCCATCTGCAGGCCGGAATGGCTGGGATGCCCGACCATGATCTGCGCCTCGCGGGTGCCGCTGACCGGGCCCTGACCGGGGCGCGCGAATTGCCGGTATCGCATCTGGCCCAGTCTGTTCCTGGCTTCGTCAGCATTTTTGGCAGCCGGCGCGGAGCAGCCGCCTGAGGCCTTCACGTAGGTCTTCGTCACATAG
>JBOHIT010000692.1:0-4264 GCA_050726155.1 Bradyrhizobium sp. | reverse complement strand
GTGCAGGTGAAGTCTTTCCGGCATTCCGGTTCGGCACAACGATAGAGCCCGGCGCGACCGCTAACCGGATAGGCATGATTGACGACGCCGCAGTGAGAGCAGACCGGGCCATCGGGCCAGCGGATGCTTTCGATCATGCTGCGGGCGGCATCATCGTTAGTGAAGTGCGGTGCTGAAAGAACGCTCATAAATACCTGCCGAATCCAAAAAGACCCTGCAAATACTACATTTGGTGCTTGTGGTGTCAACTGGATAATTGGGAAATAATTCCGTTACGAGGGACGATTGGACGCCTGCGCCGGACAAGGGGACCGGCCAATACGGCGCAGACGCAGCCCTGAACTATGCTAACGTCCCCGAGACGACATTGGAGAGGGCGACCATGATTGAACCGAAACTTGAAGTTCCGGCCGAGCTGCGCGATCTGGCCGAAAAGACCATTGACCAGGCGGAAAAGGCGTTCGGCATGTTCTTCGACGCCGCCGGCAAGTCGATGACGTCAATGCCGGGGCCGGGGGCCGAGATTTCGAAGCAGGCGCTGTCGTTCACCGAGCAGAACATGAAGGCGGCGTTCGAGCACGCCCGAAAGCTGGTTCACGCGACCGACCTTCAGGAAGCGATGCGGATTCAGTCGGAATTCCTGCGAAGCCAGTTCACCAACGCCGGTGAGCATATGCGGCAGATCAGCGGTGGCGTGATGTCAGCCGCCAAGGACGCCAGCAAAGGCAAGTTCTGAAGGGTAGCCGCTACCGCCGCCGTGCTACGGCGACGCCGAACAGGAAAGCAACAAACAGACTGGCAAGCGGCGCTTCCCGGGTAATTGCGCTGACCATGGCGAGCGGCTTTCCGGGTTGCCGCGCTGTTGCGATCGCCTCGCTGAGACGATCGACCGCAGCCTGAAGTGCTCCGGACAGATCCGTGATCGTGCGCGATACATCGGTTGCGGTATCGATGGCGCGCTCTGCCATGTTCGGCTGCAGTGGTGGAGGCGTCTCGATGTTCACTGTCGGCACTCACTTAAATCTTTGAGGTTTATTCGGCAGGTTGGAAATGCGCGAGTGTGCGATTTGTTCCGGCACGGTTGCGCGAGAGGGCGGCCTGAAGGCGGAACAAATCCTGAGCCCCGGGATTTGATTCCGACACAGCAATTAGTCCGGATTTCCAGGATGGCGAACAATCATTCGACGGAAGGCCATGCGACACGCCGCGGCGGTATGCCGTTGGCGATTGCAATAGCGGTCGCCATTCTCGGAGTGCTGGGCATGTTGATCGTCGATCACGGACCGTGGAACAAGCCACACGTGAAGACGGCGGCGGTTGGGAACGCTGCCCGGAACGCCGGAGCGACGGTTGTGCCGACCGAACCGAAGCGGTGGCTTGAACCTGATGCGCCGAACCCCAAGCCGGTTCACCCGGCAAATCCTGCGCCGCCGGCCGGAGATTTTTAGCTCTCCGCGTGCTCTGCCGGGCTCAACGCCCGCAGTGTGGCATCAATTCTCATGTGAACGCGACGGGTCGCCATATGGATCAGCCGGGTGCGGGTCTTGCCGATCGTGGTTCTCTCGCCGATCTGAAATTGCCATTGCCAGACATCCGGCTCGCTGGTGGCCGTGACGCTATACACCACATCCCTGTAAATCACGCGTCACCCCGCGTCTGGTGAAAACACCGAGGGACAATTCTTTACCGCTGCAATCAATCCGGGTGATTACGGAAAGTGGGCCGACGCTCTGCATACTGGCTATGCTCCGCAGCAGCAGCGATGTGCAGTTTGTGCCATCGACGCTTCGGCAAGTCCTTGCTTAGCCGGACTTACAAATCGCGCCTGCGTCATGCTCGCGCTTCAACAGCAGGCCTTTCACTCGCCACGAGATGAGTGCGATAATGGCTACGGTGACCGTTACCGCAACGAGCGAAAATCCCATCGGCAGGATTGAAGACCCGTCCTGGAGCAGCGAGGCTCGGCCGGCCGCGCCGAGAAAGGAATACAAGAACACTTGCGGCGCGCTGAAGATGAAGGTCGTGATCGAATAAGTAATGATGCCGACATTTGTCAGTCCAAAAAGATAGTTCTGGACGGCGCTCGGAACCGGCGCGCCCAGCCGCATCAGCGCGATAATTCGCCATCCTTCGGCGTCCACGGCTTGCGCAATCACGCGAAACATCGGCCTGGTTGCCAGTTTTCGTCTGAACCAACCCGACGCAATGTATCGCGACGACGAGAACGCCAGGATGCCGCCAGTCGTTCCACTGATTAGAATGATCGGAGCGACGGCCAATCCGAACGTGGCGCCGGCTGCAATAACGAGCAGTGTGCGAGGAAAAACCACGAAGGCGGCCAACAAGAATATGGCGCAGAGTGCTGCTACCGAAACAGGCGTCAAATCACCAAAATGGTGAAACCAGGAGCTAATGATTTCCGTCAAGCGAAAGGCTTGGTCTGGATGCCGTTACAATCTGTGGCCATACACGCCGCCCCTAAGACCAGAAAATCGTTTCGCGTCAGTAATGGATGTTAGATGGAAGTAATCTTTTCCGCGCTGCGGAGGCCAAGGTCTGGCTGCCGGTTCGGCTTAGCCCCAAAACCCGCTTCATCTTGCGTCGGGGCCGTTGCCAGGTTTGGAGCAGACTGCTTTTCAATTCCTTCAAAGCGCCAAAAGGTAACCGGGTTGGACTCGTTGCATTGCTCGCAAGCGAGCGCAAGGTCGCCGCGCATGTATCGTGCGTGCCGGAATGTCAGGGATGACGCGGGCAATTTACAGTGCGGGCACGTCAACCGACAATGCCGCATTTCCCAGCGTGAGTAAAAATTGTGGAACAGCCCCACGGGTTCCTTCCCGAAACCTTGACTCGCAGCTGATAATAATTGATTCGCGCTCTTTGCGGCACCCCAAATTGGCAGGTCTGCCCAACTCGCGATCTGACAAAACGCCGCATTTCCGGAGCTGTCGAGGCTCAGCTCCAGCCCACAGTGAATCAGGACCGCCCCATCGATTGCGCTCGCCCTGTTGCGCAAGGTCGCACGGCCTGCCCTTCAGCGTATGCTGACGAGACCGCCCCACACGGCAGCAAGCGCCGCTGCCACCAGGACGATCAGCGGATTTTCGCAAAACGGGGTGCCGTACTGGCACATGGTGACGCCCAGCGAGCCGATCTGGCGATGGCCTGCGGCATAGAACAAGCCTGACAGGATCGCGAGCACGGTAGCGACGAAATACATCAACGGCCTCCCTGCCATCTAATGAGCGGTTGGCTGGTGCCGCACGCCCAACATTTCCATTTGAATGTCGATGCACCGAACCTGCTTTTTGCGCTTGACCCGTCGGGCAAATCAGGGGCACATCATCATCATCGCCGATATCGTAAAGCTCGCGCCGGTAAATCGGCCGTGGGCTTTTTCATTGGCAGCGATGCTATCCGCAGGGAAGTTTCAAACCATCGAACCTGTTTCATCGCATTTTCTGCAATTTGTTGACGGTCCAAAAACCATTTGACACGTCGGGCAAATCACCGGCACAGTATCATCATCGCGAAAATCATGCAGAGCCCGGGTGGAGAAATCCGCAGCGGGCTTTTTGTTTGAGATATTCGGACCCGGACGGCGGTAGCGTAAATGGGTCATGGGCCGATCGACCGGCCTGCACAAAATATCCTGAAATCATCAATGTAAGCTAAGGAGAATGCGCGCGAAAAAAGCCAGAGTATCCCCTAGTCTGCAGGTTCAGTGACTTCTAGTCGGTCAAGCGTCTGATGTTGGGACTTGGCATGGCGCAAGAATCTCGATCGCTTACTCGACAGGCAGCCAAAGTAAATGCCGCGCCGCGGAGCAGGATCTTCATAGTCCGGGCGGCAATGATCGTGATGCTGTGCGTCGCCCAAGCACCGATTGCACGCGCCGATCCGGCCTCCTGCATCGAAAAAGTATCGTCCTATGTCGCGGAGCTGGACCAACTTCTTTCAAAGGAAAGGAACTGGATCACCCCGTTCGACGACCTCAACGATCGATATTTTCCGTTTCAGGATTGCGACACTGACGCTTTGTTGGAGATCGTTTGGGCGGCACGCTTTAGACGGTCGATTACCTACAATCCCCGTGTGAAGGAATACTTGATTCTGTTCTCAAGCAACGACGTAAGGGTCGGCTTCTCATATCGCGCTTTGGAGAGAAAATCGAACCCTCCTTTTGTCGTCTGGGTAGACAAGTAAGGGATTCATCAAGTGCCTGAAAGAATTTTCCTCACCTACACCAACGCCAGCGCTGTGC
>JBOHIT010000691.1:0-7650 GCA_050726155.1 Bradyrhizobium sp. | reverse complement strand
GATCCGCACCGGATCGCCGAAATCCAGACCCGGCTGGTCGATATCGATGCCCATTCGGCGCCGGCGCGCGCCGCCGCGATCCTCTCGGGCCTCGGATTCTCGACCGCGGACCAGGCCCGCCCCTGCTCGGAATTCTCCGGCGGCTGGCGCATGCGCGTGGCGCTGGCGGCGACGCTGTTCGCGGCACCCGATCTGCTGCTGCTGGACGAGCCCACCAACTATCTCGACCTCGAAGGCACGCTCTGGCTCGAGGAGCATCTGGCGAATTATCCGCGCACCGTGATCGTGATCAGCCATGATCGCGATCTGCTCGACACCTCGGTCGATCAGATCCTGCATCTCGATCGCGGCAAGTTGACCCTCTACAAGGGCACCTATTCCTCGTTCGAGGAACAGCGCGCCACGCGCGAGATGCTCGACGCCAAGCATGCCAAGCGGCAGATGGACGAACGCAAGCGGCTGCAGGCCTTCGTCGACCGCTTCAAGGCCAAAGCCTCGAAAGCACGCCAAGCCCAGTCGCGCGTCAAAATGCTGGAGCGGATGAAGCCGATCACTGCTCTGGTGACGCAGGACGTCCGCGAGATTTCATTCCCGACGCCTGAGAAGATGCTGTCGCCGCCGATCATCGCGGTCGACGACGTTTCGGTTGGCTATGAACCAAAGAAGCCCGTGCTCAACCGCGTCACGTTGCGCATCGACACCGACGACCGCATCGCGCTGCTTGGGTCCAACGGCAACGGCAAGTCGACGCTGGTCAAGCTGCTTGCGAACAAGCTGGCGCCGTTCTCGGGGCGGGTCACGCGCGCGGAAAAACTGTCGGTCGGCTATTTCGCGCAGCATCAGGTCGACGAGCTGAACCTCGACGGCTCGCCCTACGACCATGTCCGCAAGCTGTTGCCCGACATGCCCGAGAGCAAGGTCCGCGCCCGCGTCGGCGCCATCGGATTTTCCGGCAAGGCCGGCGACACCCTGGTCAAGAGCCTGTCGGGTGGCGAGAAGGCGCGGCTGCTGCTCGGCCTCGCCACGTTTTTCGGCCCCAACATGATCATCCTGGACGAGCCGACCAACCATCTGGATATCGACAGCCGTGCCGCCTTGGCCGAAGCGATCAATGAATTTCCGGGCGCCGTCATCATGGTTTCCCATGACCGTTATCTGATCGAAGCCTGCGCCGATCAATTGTGGGTGGTCGCCAACCAGACCGTGACGACCTATGACGGCGACCTCGACGAATATCGCCGGATGGTGCTGTCGATCCGCGACGTCAGGCCCGCATCGCGCGAGCGCGGCAACGATCGCGCCAGGGAAAGCACAAGGGAAACCGCGAAACCTGAGCGCGCGCGGGAAAAGCGCACGCCGCTGCGGCAGAAAATCGCCGAGGCCGAAGCCGAGATCGCGCGCATCAACGGCATCATCGCCAAGATCGACACCGCGCTCGCGCTGCCGGATCTGTTCACGCGCGATCCCAAGCAGGCCGCCCAGCTCAGCAAGGCGCGCGCCGGTGCGGCCAGCGCGTTACAGCGCGCCGAGGAAGACTGGCTGGAAGCGAGTTCGCAGTATGACGAGGCGGCGAGCTAACTGAGCTCGTCTTCGATCGCGCAACGAGAAAAATCGTAGAGGCCCGCCGCTCGCCTGGTATGGACGCCGCGATGAACAGAGAAGAAAGCCCAAGCGCTTCAGCGGCCGACGGGAATGGACCTCGGCCCAGCCGCATCGCTGATCGTGCCGCGCGCGTTGCCATGGCCGTTTTGCTTTTGATAACAGCGATAACTGCCCTGCTGCTTGGATGGTCGTTACACTGTTCGGCATCGCCTGTCGGCACGAGCTGTCCTGTCGGTTCCCTCGTCACCGAACTCACCCGGAACTGGTCAGCCGTGACAACTATCCAGGTCGCGTGCGTACTGGTGGTCGTTTTCAAGATCGTTACGCAGAAATCGAGCAACCGGCTGTCGTCGGTGCTTGCCCTGCTGGTGCTCGGCGTCAGCCCGATTCTGGTGCAAGCGATTTCCGATTTCTGGGCGACACAACTCGGGTGCTACCCGACCGAGCACGGTACCTATACGAGGTCGGTGCCCTACGACCGACGAGGGTGCCGCATGGGGGATTGGGAGCTGGATCCGCTATTGCATCCGATGCATATGGCGATATTCGGCATTATCCTGACGTGGCCGTTCTTCGTGATCTCCCTCGTGGACGGGGTCTCATTGCTGTTCGCCAGGGTAAATCGGAAATAGAACTTTTCGGCTGGCATGGACGGCCGTTTGGCGCGCTCGCGCCGATTGCAAAAGCACGCGTTCGCAAAAGATCTGGAGGAATCGAGCGCTGCCTATCGCGGCAAGCGCGCTCCGGCAAACTGTCAGGTCGCTGCGGGCTTCTTCGTCGGCTTCGGCTTGGCAGCTCTCGGCTGCGCCACCGGCTCGGGTCCGCGCTCGATCGACGACAGCCGTCCGGCGGTGAAGGTGTAGATGCCGGCACGCTGGCCGCGCGAATAGGTGATGACGGTAACGCGATCGCCGCGCGCATTATTCGAGAAGTTGACGTTCTCGGGCGCGCCGATACCGCGCACCACGTCGCATTCGGTGTGGCCCAACGCGACGCTTCCCGTGGTCGAGGGCGTCGGGCCGCCGGCCGCGAGCGCATTGGCATCGGCCGCACCCGGCGGCGGCGCCATTCCCGGACAAGCGCCGTCGGCGCTGACCAGATCTTCCGCGGTGACCGCCTTTTCCGGGGAGAGCGGCGGCGTCTCGATCGACACGTTGCGGATGAACACGCGGCCGGAACGCGAAAACCAGTCCGCATCCTTCGAAAGAAGGTCGGACGCACTGTTGCAGCCTGCCAGCACCGGGCCCAGCAGCAGCAACGCCATCAATGGCTTTCGATTGATCATTCCGCCACGCACGCTAGACCAAGGCTCCCCTAGACCAAGGCTCCCGCCCTCAAACCTCTAAAAAGCCCTGGTTGAACCAGGGCCTAGTCATTTGTTTTGACGCGCTTTCTCGGCGCGAACCCTACCCCGCCCCGAACCAAATTCCGAGCGGGTTTTAGCGCCAAAGCGCTCTAACCACTTGTCCCAACATCACTTTGCGGCACGACCATGGCTGCCCGCAAGCCTGGCCGCAGAAACCTCTGATTATCATTAATTGCGATCTATCGCTATTGCCGCCGCTGCCACCGCCCCCGCTCGTCGGTCTGCCAATAGGTCACCTCGAAGCCACGGGCCTTGCAATCGGTCCAAACGCCACGCGCCGCAGTCAGCGCATCGGCATCGTCGCCGTTGAACACCAGCACAACCCGCTCGTAGCTGTCGGAATCCGCCGGCAGCGCCGCGTTGTCGATCAGGAACCTGACATTGGCCCGGTTCGGATTGCCCTCCTCGATCGAAAGGATGATCGGCTGGTCCTGCGCGTCGCCGGCGCGCCAGGTCGCGTGCGGCAAAAACGAATCGTCGCTGTAGGTCCACAAATGCGCGTCGAGCGCATCGGTGCGCTCCTGCGAGGTCGATTGCACGACCACGCGCCAGCCGCGCTCCAGCGATTTTTCAAGGAGCGGCGGCAACACGTTTTCCAGCGACATGTTCTGCAGATGGTAGAACAGGACTTCGGTCATGCGGCTTTCGGCTATTTTGCAGTTATCTTGCAGCTACTTCCTGGCTTCGTAATATTCCGCGACCAGCCGGTCGAGCAGACGAACGCCGTAGCCCGAACCCCAGCTGTGGTTGATGTCGGTTTTCGGCGCCCCCATTGCGGTTCCCGCGATATCGAGATGCGCCCATGGCGTATCGTCGACGAAGCGCTGCAGGAACTGCGCCGCGGTGATGGAACCGCCGTAACGGGCGCCGGCATTCTTCATGTCGGCGAATTGCGAATCCATCAGCTTGTCGTATTCGGGGCCGAGCGGCATACGCCAGACTTTCTCGCCGGTCTCGATCCCGACCTTGCTCAGCCGTTCCGACAATTCGTCGTTGTTGGAGAACAGGCCGGCATGTTCGGTGCCGAGCGCCACCATGATCGCGCCGGTCAGCGTCGCGAGATCGACCATGAATTTGGGCTTGAACTTCCTGGCCACGTACCAGAGCACATCCGCCAGCACCAGGCGGCCTTCGGCGTCGGTGTTGATGATCTCGATGGTCTGGCCGGACATCGAGGTGACGATATCGCCGGGGCGCTGGGCGTTGCCGTCGGGCATGTTCTCGACCAGGCCGATGGCGCCGACCACATTGGCCTTGGCCTTGCGCGCCGCCAGCGCGTGCATCAGGCCGACCACGCAGGCCGCACCTCCCATGTCGCCCTTCATATCCTCCATGCCGGATGCGCCCTTGATGGAAATGCCGCCGGTATCGAAGCAGACGCCCTTGCCGATAAACGCCACCGGCTGTTCGCCCTTCTTGCCGCCGTTCCAGCGCATCACCACCATGCGGCTCGGTTGCGTCGAGCCCTGGCCGACGCCGAGCAGCGCACCCATGCCGAGCTTGGTCATCGCCTTGACGTCGAGCACCTCGACATTGACGCCGACCTTCTTGAGCTGACTGGCGCGGCGCGCGAACTCGATCGGGAACAGCACGTTCGGCGGCTCGTTGACGAGTTCGCGTGCGATGATCACGCCGTCGACGACATGCGATTCGGGCGCGAAGGCTTTGCGGGCGGCTGCGACGTCAGCGACCGCGAGCGAAACGTCGGCGCGCACGGCGCCGTTGTCGCCGTCTTTCTTCTTGGTCTTGTAGCGGTCGAATTTGTAGGCGCGCATCCGGACGCCTGATGCAATTGCCGCGGCCTGATCCGGTGCCATCGCGCCATCGGGCAGTTCGGCGATGATGGTGACGGAATCGCTGGCGGTATTGAGCTTGCCGGCGGTCACGCCGCCGAATTTGAGAAAATCCTTCTCCTTCAGCGCAGACGGCTTGCCGAGGCCGACGACGATCAGCCGCGGCGACTTGATTCCCTCCGGCGCCAGAATATCCAGCGCCGCGCCGCTCTTGCCCTTGAACGCGTTGGCCGCCGCCGCGCGCTTGACGGTATCGGCCGCCGGTCCCAGCGCCTTGCGGGTCACCGCGCCGAATTTCAGCGCATCGTCGCAAAACACCACCAGAACGCCGCGAGACGCCGCGGAAAATGGGACAAAGCCGACCTTGACGACGTCGGACATAGGCAATTCCTCCAGAATTCAGGGCTGATTTCGGGACCGGAAGCGGGCCCGGAGTGTTCGGAATGTTCTCTTCGCTGGCGGTCCCCATCGGCCGGGACCTTTGATTTGCCGCACTATGGCCTGTCAGCCGCCGCGCTGCCAAGCACCGCCGTGGCCCGAAGGCCACATGGGCCGAATAATTAACCATATCCTAAGGGTGCCACGGCCCGGCCATTTTGTTGACGGATCAAAGGGATGGTAGTGAGAGAGTTGATGGCTGAAGGGCTGGCGGCGCGACCTTGGGGATCCCGGTTCGAGGGATTGGTCGAAAGCCGCTCTTTTGGCACGCTAGGTGGGATCGTGCGGTAAACGATGGGGTCGATCGACAAGTATATCTTCCGCACGACGCTTGCGTCGTTTGCGCTGGTCCTGGTCAGCCTGACGGGCGTGATCTGGATTACGCAGGCGTTGCGCGGCATCGACCTGATGACGAGCCAGGGTCAGACCATCATCACCTTTCTCGGCATCACCAGCCTGGTGATTCCCGCCCTCGTCCTGATCATCGCGCCGATCGCCTTGATGATTGCGGTCTCGCATACGCTCAACAAGCTCGCCACCGATTCGGAAATCATCGTGATGAATGCCGCCGGCTTCTCGCCGTTCCGGCTGTTCCGCCCGTTCTTCTTCGCCACCTGCGTGGTGGCGCTAATGGTCGCCTTCATCGGCGCCTATCTGGCGCCCGACGGCATGCGCCGGATCAAGCAATGGGACGCCGAGATCACCGCCGACGTGCTAACCAACATCCTGCAGCCCGGGCGCTTCGCCCAGCTCGACCAGAACCTGACCATCCGGATTCGCGATCGCCTGCCCGGCGGCGTGCTCGGCGGCATCTTCGTCGACGATCGCCGCGATCCCAAGGAACGCGTCACCATCATCGCCGACCACGGCACGGTGCTGAAGACCGACACCGGCTCGTACCTGATCCTCGAAGACGGCAATCTCGAACGATTCGAGGTGGGAAAGCGCGATCCCGCACTGGTGGCGTTCGGGCGCTACGCGTTCGATATGTCGAAATTCTCCAATCAGCGCGACGCGGTGCTCGGGATTCGCGAACGCTACATCTGGGAACTGGTGTCGCCGGATGAAAATGATCCGGTGTTCAAGCAATTGGGCGGACAATTCCGTGCCGAGTTGCACGACCGCTTCATGGCGCCGGTCTATCCGTTCGCGTTTGCGATCCTGACTTTTGCGTTTCTCGGCACGCCGCGCACCACGCGCCAGAGCCGCAATTTCTCGATCGGCGGTTCGATCGTTGCGGTGTTCGGCCTGCGCATGGCCGGATTCGCCTGCTCGGTGATGGCGGTGAAGAACCCGGCTGCGGCGCTGGCCCAGTACGCGATGCTGTTCGCCTCGATCGGGATCGGCCTGTGGATGATTATCGGCGGCGTGGTGGTGGAACCGCCGGCCGCGCTGATCGAAGCGATCAACCGATCGAATGCGCGCCTTGCGCGGCTGTTTGGACGGCCGGTCGCAGCATGAGCATGTTGACCAATACGCTCGGGCGATATTTCGCCGGCCGCTTCCTGGTCGCGGCGGTGGGCGTGTTCGCGAGCATCTTCGTGCTGCTGGTGCTGGTCGATTACATCGAAATGGTGCGCAAGACCTCAGGCCTGGTTTCGGCGTCGGCGATCACGGTCGCGCAGACGTCGCTGTACCGCGTGCCGCAACTGCTCGAAAAGCTGATGCCGTTCTGCGTGCTGATCGGCGCGATGACCTGCTACCTCGCGCTGTCGCGGCGGCTCGAACTGGTGGTGGCGCGCGCCGCCGGCGTCTCCGCTTGGCAGTTCATCGCGCCGGCACTCGCCAGCGCGATCATCCTCGGCACGGTTGCGACCATCGCCTACAATCCGATGTCGGCGAATCTGCGCGAACTCTCCAAGCGGATGGAAGCGGAACTGTTCGGCTCGGCGCCCGGCGGCGGCATCCAGGACGCTGCCGGATTCTGGCTCAACCAGATCAACAACGAAGGCCAGACCATCATCAACGCCGCCCGCAGCGAGCGGCAGGGTGTGCGGCTGACCGGGCTCACGGTGTTCCGGTTTGATACAAATCTCCAGTTCAAGGAGCGAATCGAAGCGCGCGAGGCGGCGCTCGAGGAAGGCCGCTGGGCCTTCAAATCGGTGCGTCGATTCTCTCTCGACAAGCCGCCGATCGACCAGGAGAACTACTATCTCACCACCACCCTGACGCCCGCCCAGGTTCGCAACAGTTTCTCCACCCCGGAGACTGTGTCTTTTTGGCAACTTCCCGGCTATATCCAGTCTTCGGAGAGCTCGGGATTTGCGACCGCCGGCTACCGCCTGCAGTACCAAAAGCTCATCGCACAGCCATTTTTGCTGGCTGCAATGGTGATGTTGGCGGCTTCCGTGAGCCTTCGCTTCTTCCGGATGGGCGGCGTGCAAAAAATGGTTTTGAGTGGCGTGGGTGCAGGCTTTCTGCTCTACGTTCTGTCGAAAGTAACGGAAGATT
>JBOHIT010000690.1:0-4689 GCA_050726155.1 Bradyrhizobium sp. | reverse complement strand
TCCATGCCCATGCGGACCTGCTGAAGCGGGCGCCAAATCTCTTGATCGTCTCCAGCAATGGCGCGGGCTTCGACCCCGTCGACGTGGACGCCTGCACCGCGGCCGGCGTGCTGGTCGTCAACCAGTCGGGCGGCAACGCCAATTCGGTGGCGGAGCATGCGCTCGGCATGCTGCTGACCCTGTCGAAGCGGATTCTGGAATCCGACCGCGCGCTGCGCCGTGAGGCGAACGTCAATCGCAATTCGCTGATCGGCAACGAGGTGCAGGGCAAGACCATCGGCGTGGTTGGGATCGGCAATGTCGGCCGCCGTATCGCCGAGCTCTGCAAGGGCCTGCTGCACATGAAGGTAATCGCCTACGATCCCTATCTCACGGCCGAAGAGATCGCGGCGCGGGGCGCGGAGAAGGTCGAACTTGACGATCTGATGCGCCGTTCGGATTTCGTCTCGATCTCCTGTCCGCTCAGCAAGGATAACCGCCGCATGATCGGCGCAGCGCAATTCGCGCTGATGCAGCCGCACGCCTTCTTCATCACCACCGCGCGCGGCTTCATCCACGACGAGGCGGCGTTGTATGACGCGCTGAAGGAAAAGCGCATTGCCGGCGCCGGGCTCGACGTCTGGGACAAGGAGCCGCCGCCGCCGGAGCATCCGCTGCTGCAGTTCGACAATGTGCTGGCGAGCCCCCATACAGCCGGTGTTACCAAGGAAGCCCGCGTCAACATGGGCAAGATCGCCGCCGAGCAAATCCTCGACGCGCTCGACGGCAAGCGGCCGCCGCGGATCGTCAATCCCGAGGTCTGGCCGGCTTACGCCAAGCGCTTCGAGCAGACGTTTGGATTTGCACCGAAATAGTGTTCGACGACATGAGATAAGAGAATGACCGAGAAGCCACGCTATGTCCGTCCGCTCAGTCCGGAATCCTCTGGTGAGGCGCCGGGGCGCGGACGCCTGCAGGGCCGCAGAATCCTGGTTGTCGGCGGCGGGCAGCGGACCTTCGACGCCGCCACCGATCCGGTCGGCAACGGCCGGGCGATGTCGCTGTTGTTTGCGCGCGAGGGCGCGCATGTCGCCGTTGCGGATATTCATCGTGCGAGCGCGGATGACACGGTCACGCGCATTGCCGCTGAGGGCGGTCGTGCCTTTTCGATTGAGGCCGACATTGCGCGTGAAGCCGATGTGAACCGGATGATCGAAGAGGCGGTCGACGGTCTCGGCGGTCTCGACGGCCTGATGCTCAATGTCGGGATCGGTGTCGGCGGACTCGGCCTCGATGCCGTCAAGCTGAACGAGTGGAACGATACGTTCGCCGTCAATCTGAGCGGCCCGATGCTGTGTTGCCGCTCGGCGCTGAAACATCTCGCCGACGGATCGTCGGTCGTGTTCATCTCCTCGATCGCGGGCCTTCGCTCCGGTTCGCGGTTGATCGCCTATGATGCGTCGAAGGCGGCGCTGGGCGGGTTGATGCGCAACGTCGCGCGGGAGGGGGCGCGGCGCGGCATCCGCGCCAACATCATTTGCCCCGGTCTGGTCGATACCCCGCTCGGGCGCCACGCCAGTGCCGGCCGGCCGTCGCGCAGTGCGGCGGGTGTTCCCTTTGGACGGATGGCGACGGGCTGGGAGATTGCCTATGCCGCGCTGTTTTTCATGTCCGACGAGAGCGTCTACGTGAATGCACAGACCCTGGCGGTCGACAGCGGCATCACCGGGCTCTGAGCCCAAAACGGGGGGAGAAGATTTCCCCCGCGGCGGCCTCGATCACGGCAATAAATCCACTGTGTATCGGCCTCCGGACGAAGCGCACATTGCTATTTTCGCTGACATCTCGACACCTTAGCCCGGCCGGACCATTTTCCAGGGTGCGCCCCGTTTCCGCTGGCGCCGATGGAAGATTGAGATGCGACAGGTACGTACATTTCTGCGCGGCGCACCGTCCCGGATCGGACGACGGCTGGCCCAGATCGTCGCGATCGCCGCCGCCAGCCTGCCGGCTGCCGGGGCTTAATCCGCTTTTTCTCTGAAAGTCTCGTCGCGCCGGGTGCCTCGGTTCAGGCGTCCTGCGACAGGTTTCGCTTGAATAGCAGCGCCAGCTCGGCGGCCATCTCGTCGTCATTCGCGGGCATATGGCGGCCGGTTGCCAGTCCGTGGAATACCATGCGCTGCTGCAACAGGGCGTAGACGGCCCGGGTTCCGAGATCGACGCGCTTGTCGAGTTGATCGTGCGATCCTGCCTTCGTCTTCTGACGGACAATGGCGGCGATGCGGTCGGAGGCCTGACGGATCAGGTTCGCGGCCCGCTCATAGATCTCGCTATCGCCGAGCAGAAAGGCCGGACGCAACAGATTGCGTTGGCGTGAATAGTATCGCGCCAGGTTGCGGAAAATCAAAAAAATGGATTCGTCGAGCGTGAGCTCGGCATGGCGTTCCAGGCGCATGGTTTCGTCGACCTGCGCGAGCTGCCGGTTATGAATCGACTCATGCAGCGCGACCAGGATGCTGTTCTTGTCCCGGAAACGCGCATAGATCGAGGCGGGGACGCAACCGGCGCGGGCGGCGATATCGGGTATCGTGATCTCCTCGAACGCGCGGCCATCAAGCAGCGATTCCAGCGCCTGGATGATGTCCTGCAGGCGCTGTTCGCTGCGCGCCTGCTTGGGCGCGTTGACCCGCTCCAGCGTCACGATCCCCGCCAGATCATGCGTCTTCGCTGACGCTTTTGGGCTCTTGCTGCGCGGTCGAGGCACGAATCGATCCTGTCCGTCTCTGTTCCGACCATCCATAGCCCATTCGGGCCGGCACGGGAATGAACGGCTTGACAGAATTAGAATATGATTCTAATTCATAAAAAACAACGAGGCCAGGAGACGGCGATGGCAGGGCATGATTTGGCTGACGCGGAGGTGAAGCCCGTCATCATCGTGGGCGCAGGCCCCGTTGGGCTGGGCGCCGCACTCGAACTCGCCCGGTGCGGTTTGCGATCCATTCTGATCGAGCGCAACGAGCGCACCAGCTGGCATCCGAAGACGCGCAACTTCAACACCCGCACGATGGAGATCGCGCGCGGGTGGGGCCGCGAGATCTACGACGAACTGCGCCATCTCGACCTGCCGCCGAACTGGAAGAGCCCGATCCGCTTTCTCGAGTCGGTCGTCGGCAAGGAGACCGGCCATGTCGTCTCGAAAGGCTTCGCCGGGGCGGGGCCGGACCTCAGCCCGGTAAGTTCGGTGTTGTCCTCGCAGGACATGCTGGAGCCGGTGATGCTGCGGGAGATCAAGCGCACCGGCATGGTCGACATCCGCATGGGCCATGAGCTCGTGGAGATCGTGCGCGGTCACGAGGACGACGCCACGTCGGTCGAAATCAAGGTGCGCAGCAAGGCAACTGGCGAGATCTACGAGCTCGTGGCGCCGGCAATGGTGGCGTCCGATGGTGCTGCGAGCTTCGTGCGCGACTTCCTGCAGGTGCCGCTCGACGGACCGATGAAGATCGCCCATTTCATCAATTGCTACTACAAGGCCGACATCGAGAAATATGTCGGCGAACGCTCGGGCATTCTGCTGTTCGTCGCCAACCAGCGCGCCAACGGCGTGTTCCAGCCGCTGGATGCGAAGGGCCGCTGGCTGTCGCAAATCCAGGTGCCGGAAGATCAATGGTCGACCGACATCTTCACGCCGGAACGCTGTGCCCAGTGGGTCCGGGACGGCGTCGGTGTTCCGGATCTGGAAGTCGAAGTCCGCTCGGTCGGAAAATGGCAGATGAATGCGGTGGTCGGACGCCGGCTGATTGCGGGGCGGATCCTGCTGACGGGCGACGCCGCGCACATGTTTCCACCGACCGGAGGCCTTGGCGCCAACACCGGCGTACAGGGCATGCACAACGCGATCTGGAAACTGGCGCTGTTTCTCAAGGGCAAGGCCGGGCGGAAGCTGCTACTGAGCTATGAGACCGAGCGGCGGCCGGTGGCGCGCTGGGTGGCCGACCAGTCCTATCACAACAGGCAGCAGGTCAATAAGCTCGGCGCGATCTCGCGTGGCGAAGTGCCGACGGATGGCATGGGACCGCAGGAAGTGCTGCAGGCGACGCGCCGCTACGGCAATCACATCGGCCTCGAACTCGGGACGATTTACACGTCGGATGCGGTGGTCCCGGACGGCAGCCTCGCGCCGGTGGTCGAGGATGCCTACACCGATTATGTGCCATCGGGTCATCCCGGTGCGCGGGCGCCGCATGTCTGGCTCGATCGGGGCGGTGAACGCCTCTCGACCATCGATCTCGCCGGTCCCGAGTTTTCGCTGATCACCGGATCGAAAGGGCAGGGTTGGAAGGCGATCGCTGAAGCGGCCGGTAAAGAAGCCCGTCTCGACATGCCCTGTCATGTGATCGGCGATGGACTGGTCGATGTCGAAGGGACGTTCGCGGCGCGCTTTGGTGTCGGCGACACCGGCGTGGTGCTGGTGCGGCCCGACGGTTTCATCGCCTGGCGCGCGCGCGAACTGGGACCGAACGCGGCCAAAGACCTCGGCCAGGCGCTGAGCCGGATCCTGTCGTGACCAGCCATCAGCGGAGGCCGTCCATGCGCCGGGTGCTTTTTCTCGCGGTGATCTCGCTGCTCGGCGCGTTGCCGATGCAAACCGCAAATGCCGCCTTTCCCGAACGGCAGATTCGCCTGATCGTGGCGTTCCCGCCTGGC